>JAUSIA010000157.1 GCA_030648225.1 Ignavibacteria bacterium
GGTAATAACATACTCCACATCTTTTTCAAAAAGAGTATAAGCCTTTAGCAATTGATGAATTGTGTGAATCCTGTCGCTGCTCTCGGAATATTTTTTATACAAAACATCTTTACGCTGAATTTTCTCTTCATCGCTTATGTCAGGATCATTTTCAAACTTGCTTACTTCAGTTCCAAGATCAGGAAGAACAAAAAAGTCTTTTTCTATTCCACTTCCTTTGGCAAGTTCTTCTCTTCCTTTTTCTGTCAGATCAATTGTGTTATTCTTTTCATCTATTACAAAGTAAAGCTCATCATCTATGACGTGCATATTCTTGGCTTTTTCACGGAGGAATTCAAGCTCAGTAACCTGCATTAATTTTTTGTAAGCAGGCTCGGATAAAACTTTTTGAAGCCTGTTGCTTTTGGGAAGTCCCCTGTAAGCTCTCAATAATAAAATGCCGGCTTCTCTGTCAGTTTCCCCATTTTTCTTTAACATCTCATCAGCTTCCTGAACAAGTTTAGCAACAAAATTGGATTGATTTCTGTATAACCTTTCAACCCGGGGTTTCATCTCGTTGAATCTTTGATCATCAGTCTCAACAGGACCTGATATTATAAGCGGGGTTCTTGCTTCATCTATTAAAACAGAATCAACTTCATCAACAATTGCAAAGTTATGTCCTTTCTGAACCTGATTCTCTTTATCAACTGTCATATTATCACGGAGATAATCGAAACCAAATTCATTGTTAGTTCCATAAGTTATATCACTGTTGTATTGAACCTTTCTATTTTCAGGTGTCATCGTATTAAGGATGCAGCCAACAGTAAGCCCATGAAATTTAAATATCTCTCCCATCCATTCGCTGTCACGTTGAGCGAGGTAATCATTAACTGTAATGAGATGAACTCCTCTTCCTGTTAAAGCATTAAGATAGAGAGGTAATGTAGCAACGAGGGTTTTACCTTCACCCGTTGCCATCTCAGCAATTTTCCCCTGGTGGAGCACAACACCACCCATGAGCTGTACATCATAAGGTACCATATCCCATGTAGTTTTGCGTCCACTAATAGTCCAGCTTTTTCCAACAAGTCTTTCACAAGTTGCTTTTACAACCGCAAAAGCTTCAGGAAGGAGTTCATCGAGAATTTCTTCATACTTTTCATGAAGTTCATCTTCAAGATTACCAAGCTCATCATAAGCTGCATTCCTGTCAAACTCCTCATCGGAATGAAGCCGTGCTTTTAAATCATCAATATTTTGCCTGATTTCTGAAGTATGCTGTTGTATTCTTTCTTTAAATTCTAACGTTTTAGCTTTTAATTCATCATCGGAAAGATCTTTTATCTTTTCATATTCAACATTTATTTCTTCAACAACAGGCCAAAGAATTTTCCAATCCTTTGCGTGTTTATCGCCAAAAATTTTCTTAAGAATTCCTAACATTTATATTGATTCCATATTGAATAAATGGGTAGTAAAGTTACTTATACGAGGTTTGAAATGCAATTTAAGAAGGAGTGACTGAAGTATAATCAAGTGATTATAAATCTGTAGGTAAACTTTATTATTTCGCTTTATTTAATATTACTTCCAATATTTCAGAAATGTGATCTGGATACTTACCTTCGAAATATTCATGTACTAAAGGATTGCCAGACATAAAGTGTGAAATATAATTTATAAAGACTTTAGTCTCAATTTCACCATTGAACTTAAATAATTTTTCTGAGTGAGACTTTATTTTATAACCCTTTTTAGAATTATAGTTGAAATCTGAAACTCGTCTATTAATATATTCTTTATAAGTATATAAATGTACAGCTCCATCGAAATGTCTAAAAAACTTTTTGTCTAAATCGTATTCAGCATGTACATATCTAGCTGGATAATAAAATTCCCCATCTTTTTCAATTTTTATTCGCTCTGTTTTAAATTCTTCTGATTGAAAAGTTTTAATTCGATTTTTAGTTTCCCATTTAATATCAAGAGAATAGACATCATTAAAAAAGATAGTTATGTAACTTTCTTTAAGTCCTAAAGTTGGACGTAAATGAACAACTCCATCCTCAATTTTATCAATATCTTTATTAAATTCTGCTCCATACCATGTATCTTTTTCAAAATATGTAGGACCATTTACATCAATACGAATTCTATTTTTGTCTAAAGCAATATATTTTTTTACTTTTAATTGTCTATCAGACCAAAATACTTCAACAAACCTTGGTTCGAAATTACTGTTTTCATGGAAACCTCTCCTAAAATAAGGATGAATCAGAATAACAAAATTTTCGGAATATAGATTCCCCTCCTTTGGTGGTCTTTTTTTGAATTGCTGTAATAAAATATTAAAATCTGTTAAACCTTCTTTATCAATTGATATGTTTGGAAATAAGATTTGAGTAATATTAGGATAACAAGCAACTAGACCGATAGTTTCAATATACTTGAAGTTTTCTTCAGTAAGATTTAAGTCTAATGATGAACAATGTCTTTTAATTGAATTTATTAGATCTAAATTCTCAGAAATTATTTTTTTTTCTTCGTCAGCTCTTTTCTGCATAAAGGAATTATATAGTACTGTAAATTCATTTTCCATGACAAATTATTTTTTCACCTATTTTATCACTAAATCAATGATTAGTTTATTTTGAAGAATAACCACTGTAAAATCAATTATTCATTTATAGTATCTTATAAATATCTCTTCTATACGCTCTAATATATTCTCATTATAATGAATGTATTCCAGACTTACTCCGTTAATTTCTGAAAGTATTAATTTTCTTTTATCTCTTTCCTTTGTTTGTTGTAACCCTTCTTCACCTCCAAATATTTCTACTGGAATAAAATGCTGCTGACCTTGATATTCCAAAGCTAAATTTAATTCAGGAATAAAAGCATCGTATCTCAGTGGAGATAGCCATTTAGGTGAAGCTTGATAAATAACTTCAAATGGTCTAAACTTGTTTTGTAATAATATTATCATCGATTTTTCCGATATCCATTGCTCGTTTTTTAAAGGAATATCCAGATGTTTACGAACTACTTTATCGGAATCTTTGAATAGGTTTTTAAGGAAGTTGGA
>JAUSIA010000160.1 GCA_030648225.1 Ignavibacteria bacterium
GCGGATTGCCATAATTGATTGGGATGTTCATCATGGTAATGGAACACAGGAGATATTTTATAATTCATACCGCGTATATTATATAAGCTTGCATCAATATCCTTTTTATCCGGGAACAGGAGCAGAAAATGAAAAAGGAGAAGGGGAGGGGGAAGGATTTAATTTAAACTTTCCTCTTCCCGCCGGAACGACAGGCGAAACTTACCTGAGAATTTTCAGGGAAGAGATAATAAAAACTTTAGAAGATTATAATCCTCAGTTGATTTTTATATCCGCAGGTTTTGATGCACATAAAGATGATCCTCTTGCAAATATGAAATTAACAGAAGAAGATTTTGCTGAAATGACAAGAATAATTAAGCAATTCGCAGAGAGGGAAAACTTAAAAATAATTTCAGTTCTTGAAGGCGGATATAATCTTGATGCACTCGCTCGTTCAGTTTTTATGCATCTTAAAGTGCTAAGTAATTTATCTCAAGACTAAGCCTGTATAAACCCAATTTCTTTAAGAAATTGGGTTTATTATTTACTTAGAGTGATTGTATTTTTTTTCCTTGTTAATGTTAAACCTTGGAATGAAAATGGATGAGTGGATTGCTTTGGTGTTGAGGGTAAAAGTATAAGGGTATAAAGGTATAAGGAAATAAAGTTAAACAAATATACCTCAATACCTTTATACATTATTTTAATACATCTTAGTAATACTTAATCTTAACTTCGCCTGATGTTAATAAGTTATCATCGCAATCATATGCATAAAATTCATATGTCCCCGATTCATTGAAAGTAATCTTTTTCCAGAACCAGGTCCAGTCTTTTTCAACATCCACGTAAATGGTGTTATCATAATCCCCATTCCTGTATATTTCATATCTTACTGAATAGCAATCTACTTCATAAGGCAACCTGACTAAAGTGTACAGATAACCGCCATCTTTCGGGATACTAAAAACTGATGATTCATTAACCGGGTATCCATCAGCATCCACGTCTTCACAGAAGTAGAGAGTCTGGGCAAACGAATTATTATTTGAAATAAAAGATATAACCGCAAAAAATATAAGACTTAAAAAGTATAACCTTTTCATTCTTCCTCCTTGAAAGGTTTGTTGTTAATTTTTTTAAATGACTTATCTAAGTTTATGCCACAAGTTTTTACATAAAAAGTTTTAATTTCAGAACATATTTGAGATTTATATCTCTATTGTCGCAAATCAGAGATTTAAGAAAAAGGTAGGATTTGTCTTTAAAAAGACAAAAATAAAAAGCCTGCTGTAAAAACCGGCTTGGTGAGAAAGAATTAAGTAAACCTTAACCATCGAGGTTACAGCCCAATCCACTATCCTGGAAGGTTCTACTTACTTAATTAAGATCATCTTTTTAGTTTGAATAAAAGCTTGTTCCGAACCTGATTCGGGATCAACTATATTATTAAAGATTAGTAAAAATAATCTGCCCTTCATTTCTTCCACCCCTTCAATTTATTTTAATTTAATTACTTAGATTATAAGAGAAGATGTATTAAGTATCAACTCCTTTGATAAGTATTTTCATTCTCTGTTGAATATTACTTCTCCATCAAATATTGTCATCTCAACAGTAACATCTTTTATCTTTACAGGATTTATTGTTAAAATGTCATCGCTCAATACAACTAAGTCGGCAAGTTTACCGACTTCGATGCTTCCTTTATTATTCTCTTCAAATCCTGCATAAGCACTGTTTAGTGTGTAACATTTAATTGCATCCTCAACCGAAATTTTTTGTTCAGGTATCCACCCATTTGGGTTTTTATCATCAAGTGTTCTTCTTGTAACTGCAGCATAAATTCCTAATAGGGGATTAAGAGGTGCAACCGGCCAATCAGTACCAAAGCAAAGCTTCACTCCAAAATCAAGAAATGCTGCAAAAGGGTAAGTATATTTTATTCTATCGCCGATTCTTTTTTCTGCCCACACTCCATCATCAATACAATGGAATGGCTGCACTGAAGCAATCACTCCAACTTCTCTGAATTTCGGTATATCTTCAAATCTTACATGCTGTGCGTGTTCAATCCTGAATCTTCTATCCCATTCAGGATTTTCTTCTTTGATCTTTTTATAGAGATTGAGTATATAAGCATTAGCTGCATCTCCAATAGCATGAATTGACATCTGGAGTTTGTGTTCATCGGCATCAAAAGCCCAATCTTCGAGATCACCGTTTAAAACAATATCCATCGGAAGTCCTGAAGTTGTTGTATCCTGGTTGTAAGCGGAGAAAAACCATGCTGTCATTGAGCCGAGGGATCCATCCGTAAATCCTTTAAGCGAACCAAGTTTTAATTTATCGCTCCCTGTTCCTGCGGTCACTTCCATATCAATTAATTCTTCATACAAATCAACAGGGTATCGCGTATAAATTCTACACGTAAGATTATTTTCCTTTTCAAGTTTCTTATATACCTTCAAATCCATTGGGTAAGTCATATCCTGAATACTTGTAACTCCCAATCTTTTTGCTTCATCTAGAGATGTTAAAGCAGCTTTATATATTTCTTCATCTGAGTGGGAAGGAATTACTTTATAGATTAATTGCATAGCATTGTCTTTTAAAATTCCTGTTGGTTCGCCTGTAACAGGATCTTTAACTATTAATCCTCCTTCGGGGCTTTCGGTATCTTTTGTTATACCGGCGAGTTTTAATGCATGCGAATTTGCTAATCCCATATGCCCATCAAAACGATCAACAAAGATTGGTGTGTTAGTAGAAAAATCATCAATCATTTCTTTGGCAGGAAGTTCTGTAATTTCCCATGCTTCATGATCCCAGTTGCCGCCTGTTATCCATTTACCTTTATGCTCTTCAACATAATTTCTGAGAATCTGTTTGAACTCTTCTGTTGATTTAGCCGGACGAAGATCAATTCCTAGTAAATAAAATCCACCACTGGTAAAATGAACATGATTGTCAATAAAACCGGGAAGCATTAGTTTTCCTTCAAGATTAATAATCTTTGTTTGATCATCAATGTAGTTCTGTACATCCTTACCGGTTCCAACAAAAATTATTTTATTACCTTCAAT
>JAUSIA010000161.1 GCA_030648225.1 Ignavibacteria bacterium
ATGCGGGGCAGGTAAAATTTTTCATATACCAAACAGAAAGTTTTTTTGGTCAATATAAAATGATCGGTCAAACTATCTCACATTATAGAATTTTAGAAAAACTTGGCGAAGGCGGAATGGGAGTAGTATATAAAGCCGAAGATATAAAATTAAAAAGAATTGTAGCTTTAAAATTCCTGCCTTCTCATATTATTTCATCAAAAGAAGAGCTTGAACGATTTAATATCGAAGCCCAGGCTGCAGCAATTCTAAATCATCCCCACATTTGTGTTATTTATGCAATTGATGAAGAAAACGGCAGTCAATTCATTTCAATGGAATATATTGATGGTTCTACGCTTAACAAAAAGATTGCACAATCCCCAATAATTGTAAATGAGGCACTGGACTATGCCATACAAATAGGAGAAGCACTACAGGAAGCACACAGCAATGGAATCATTCACAGGGATATTAAATCCGAAAACATTATGGTCAATTCAAAAAACCAGATTAAGGTAATGGATTTCGGGTTGGCGAAATTGAAAGGTTCCTTGAAAATAACAAAAGCTTCCAGCACTGTAGGTACATTAGCCTATATGGCACCTGAACAGATTCAGGGAGTGGAAGCTGATACACGCTCTGATATTTTTTCCTTCGGGGTTGTTCTTTTTGAAATGCTTACAGGGAATTTACCTTTTAAAGGCGAACACCAAGCTGCCATTATGTATTCTATTGTAAATGAAGAACCGGAACCAATAGATAAATATTTGCCAAATGCAGATGCAGATCTTGTTCACATTATTAATAGAGCACTGGAAAAAGATATTGAAGACCGGTATCAGTCGGTAAATGATATGATTATTGAATTAAAGAGATTAAAAAAGCATACAGGCAGAATTTCAGGAGAAATACTGCAAGAAAAAAAGCACACATCTGTTTATAATAAACCAAAAGACAAACCAAACAAGAAAAAATTATTAGCAGGAATTGGTGGTTCGGGAATTATTGCAGTTCTGATATTAGGATATTTTTTTCTGTTCAACTCTTCTTCACAAATAAATAAATCTGTCGCTGTTCTTCCATTTAAAAATTTAAGTGCAGACCAGGATGATTTTTTCAGCGATGGAATAACAGAAGATATAACTTCTGAACTTTCACAGATAGGAGAATTAAAAGTTATTGCCCGTAATTCTGTTATGCAATTCAAAAACAGTGAAATGAGTTTGAAGGAAATTGGAAATTTACTAGGGGTTACTACAATTCTTGAAGGAAGTATTCAAAGAGATAATAACCAGGTTCGTATTGTAGCACGTTTGATTGATGTAAATTCCGGAGAATATCTTTGGTCTGATACTTATGACAAAGAGATGAAACAGATTTTTGAAATCCAAAGTGATGTTTCAAAAAAAATTGCAGCAGCACTTAAAACTGAACTCTCTTCTGAAGAGGAGAAAAGAATAGATAAAAAACCTACAGAGAACATTACTGCTTACCAGTATTATTTAAAAGGCAGAGAGTATTATTACCAGTATGATAAACAGGATAATGAAAATGCAATAAAATTATTTAAGCAGGCTTTGGAACTTGATCCGAACTATGCATTAGCATACGCCGGGCTTGGCGATTGTTACGGACAGAGGGTTCAGAAATTTGGATTTCCCGATGAATGGCTCGATTCTGCAATTGTTGTTAGTAATTTATCCATTAAAATTGATCCTAATCTTAGTGAAGGCTATAAAGCTCTTGCACTTGCAGAGTTTACAAAAGGATGGATTAGTAAAAGTTTAAAGACAAATAAAAAGTCTGTTGAACTTAATCCTAATTATTGGCCGGCTGTAGCTAATTATGGTGTTTGTCTTATGTATACCGGTGAACTGGCTGAAGCAATTAAATGGATAAATAAAGGTATACAATTAAGCCCAACAACAGCTTTTGGATATGTACTGGTTGGCAGAAATTATTATCTCTTACAGGACTATCAGAAAGCAGAAATATATCTTGATAAATCTCTTCAGCTTCAACCGGATTTTTTGGAGGCTTACAACCTTAAAACTGAAATTAGTTTTGCACAAAATAAAATAAATGAAGTTATACAGGATTGCAATAAAATCTTATCCTCTGATAGCAGCTATGCGTTTGCAAAAATCTCTTTGGGAAGAGCTTATATAAGAACAGGAAATTATAATAAAGCAATTGAAATTCTTAAAGAAGTTAAATCTCCGGTTTTCAGAAAGATTACAGCCGGAATTTACATTGCTTATGCTTATAAAAAATTAGGGAGAACGGATGATTTTAAAAATCTTATTGTAAAAGTTAAAAATGATGCTATTACCATAATATCGGATGATGATGATATGCCATATGCTATACTAAATATGGTTTTTATAAATGCAGTTGAGGGGAAAAAAGATGATGCATTCAAATGGTTGAATAAAGCAGTGGATATTGGTTTGAGAGATATTCCAATAATCAATGATCCTCTTACAGAAAATCTTCGTGATGACAAAGAGTTTAAGGAAATAATCCAAAAGATTAATAATAAAGTGAATGAACAGAAAATAAAATTAGCATCCATGGATAATTAATGATTGGACAAACCATTTCACACTATAAAATTCTTGAAAAACTCGGCGAAGCCCGACTACACTTTCGTTTCGTCGGGCAGGGCGGACCTGTCCGCCGAAGCCTTTTAATCAATTAGGCAGAAGATGACGATAGGGAAATCTATATCACACTATAAAATACTTGAGAAGTTAGGCGAAGGCGGAATGGGTGTAGTATATAAAGCCGAGGATACAAAACTAAAACGTGAAGTAGCAATTAAATTCCTTCCACATTACATCTCATCAAATGAGGAAGAACGAAAGCGTTTTGAAATTGAAGCTCAAGCAGCAGCCTCTCTCAATCATCCGAATATTTGCACAATTCATTCAATTGAAGAAGCTGATGAAAACGTTTTTATTGTAATGGAATATATAGAGGGCGAAGAATTAAAGGATAAAATTAAATCCGGTCCTCTTCCAATTGATGAAGCCATTAACATAGCAATTCAAATTGCAGAAGGATTGGAAGCAGCACATAAGAAAGGGATTGTGCATCGTGATATAAAATCCGGTAACATAATGATTACGAATGATGCCAAAGTTAAAATTATGGATTTTGGACTGGCAAAGGTCGGGAAAGGTGCTCAAGTGACAAAAATAGGTTCAACAGTTGGAACGATTGCTTATATGTCACCCGAACAGGCAAGAGGGGAAGAGATAGATCACAGAACTGACATCTGGTCTTTTGGAGTTGTTATTTATGAAATGATCACAGGATATTTACCTTTCAGAGGTGATTATGAACAAGCTGTAATTTATTCAATACTTAATGAGGAACCCCCAACATTAGAGTCTCTTCCAATTGAGCTTACTACCATTCTAAAAAATACGCTTCGTAAAAATCCGAATGAGCGTTATGAAAATGTAAATCAGATGCTTGATGATCTTTATAAGATTAATGGAAACAATGCATACCAAAAGAGAGAGGCGCTGAAGTCCAATGGAAAGAATAAACGTCAGAAATTATCGATACGATGGAAATTTGCTCTTGGTGCAATACTTATAACCGTAATTATTATAATCGGCTTTTGGTGGTTAAATCAACCAACAGACCAGAGCCATTCTAGCTCTATAGCCGTCCTGCCGTTCAAGAATCTTAATGGCGATCCCAGCCAGGAGTATTTTAGTGATGGAATGACTGAAACAATCATTTCCGATCTGGCAAACATCAGTGGTTTGACAGTCATCTCACGCACTTCTGTGATGGCTTATAAAACCAGTGAAAAAAACACCCGTGAAATAGGACAGGAATTAAATGTCACTCACATTCTTGAGGGCAGTATTATGACCTCCGGAGACAAGGTGCGTATTTTTGCTCAGTTGATTAATGTCGACACTGATTCACATCTTTGGGCACAGACTTACGACCGTGAGATGAAAGACATTTTCGCTATTCAGACAGATGTGGCGACGCATATAGCTAGTGTTCTGCAAGCTAAACTCTCGCAAGAGGAAAGACAACGGATTGAGAAACGATCCACTGAGAATACCGAGGCCTATCAGTTATACCTAAAGGGTCGGTACTACTGGAACAAGCGGTCTAAAGAAGGTGTGAACAAAAGTATCGAGTATTTTCAACAGGCGATTGATAAAGACTCAACATACGCACTGGCGTATGCCGGGCTCGGTGATTCATACTTGATGCTTGGGGTGTACGGACGGCGGCGGCCTAACGAGAGTTTTCCTCTCGCTAAAGTCTTCATCGAAAGAGCATTGCAATTCGACAATAAACTCGCTGAGGCCTACGCATCGCTCGGTGACATTAATATACACTTTGACTGGGATGTTAATGCTGCTGAGGTTAATTTGCGAAAAGCGATCGAATTGAATCCCCAGTATGCTCACGGTTACCACTGGTACTCAGAAGTCTTTGTGCTGCGCGGGGAATTCGAAAGAGCATTCCAGGAATCTCAGCGTGCACTTGAGCTCGATCCTTATTCGCTTATTATCAATGGTCTGCTTGGTGTAAACTACCAGCGCGGGGAAGAGTTCCAAAAAGCAATCGATCAGCTGCAGAAGACGATCGAATTCGATTCGACCTTTGCATTCGCACGCTATGATCTGGGCATCGTTTATGTGGCATTGAAGCAATTTGACCGTGCAGTATACAACCTTCGTATAGCCTATGCTCTGGCTCCAAGTGATACGAGGATCCTATCGGGACTTGGGTTCGCGGAAGGTCTCGTAGGGAATAAGGAAGAAGCACGTCGTATTGAGAAGGCTCTTCGTGATAGAGCTGAGCGTGAGTATATCCCTCCCTACGATCTTGCTGTTGTTACCTTGGGTCTCGGAAAGAAAGATCAGGCGTTGGAATACCTTGAACGGGCACGCCACGAACGCGGCCCGTGGATGCCTTTCCTGAGCCTTAACCCCTTATTCAGTACCCTAAGCAATCATCCAAGGTTTCAAGTACTGCTTAAAGAAATGGAGCTTCGATAATGATTGGTAAAATCATCTCTCATTATAAAATTTTAGAGAAGCTTGGCGAAGGTGGACCTGTCCGCCGAAGCATACTTTATTAAATAGAAAATAGATTATGATAGGCAAAACTATTTCCCATTACAAAATAATTGAGAAACTCGGCGAAGGCGGAATGGGTGTAGTGTATAAAGCCGAGGATACAAAACTAAAACGACAAGTAGCAATAAAATTTCTTCCTGATTACATCTCATCTAATCAAGAAGAGAAACAAAGATTTGAAATAGAAGCACAGGCTGCTGCATCTCTTAATCATCCTAATATAACAACCATATATTCAATTGAAGAAGCAGATGGTCAAGTCTTTATAGTGATGGAATATATTGATGGAAAGGAATTAAAAGATATTGCAGGGGCATATCGCGATATGCCCCTACCAATTAATGATGTGTTGAATTATGCTATCCATATAGCTGAAGGATTGGAAGCCGCACACAAAAAAGGAATAGTACACAGAGATATTAAATCTTCCAACATAATGATAACCGAAGATGGTAAAGTTAAGATAATGGATTTTGGATTGGCGAAGATTGGGAAAGGTGCTCAAGTAACTAAAATTGGTTCAACAGTTGGGACGATTGCATACATGTCTCCGGAACAGGCAAGAGGAGAAGAGTTAGATAATCGTACTGATATCTGGTCTTTTGGAGTTGTGCTTTATGAAATGCTTACTGGGAAGCAGCCATTTAAAGGAGATTATGATCAGGCAGTTATATATTCTATTCTGAATGAAGAGCCTGAATCTTTGGGAAATATATCATTAGAATTAAATTCAATAATTCAAAAAGCTCTTTCGAAAGATCTAGTGAGCAGATATCAGAATGTGAATGAAATGCTTGCTGATCTCATTGAACTGAAAAATGAATCTTTCTCTAAGACATACTCTCGGTCTTCAACGATTAAATCACAAGAAAAAAAGAAAAGTAAGAAATGGTTTGTGCCTGCAGCGATCTCACTTTTTATTGTCCTTCTTATTGCTTCGTACATTTATTTTAACAATCTGGCTGGTGAAAAAGAATCAACTTCAGAAAGAAAAATGATTGTTGTTCTGCCTTTCGAAAATCTTGGCCCTTCTGAGAATGAATATTTTGCTGATGGTCTTACCGAAGAAATCACCAGCAAACTTTCCGGACTTTCAAAGCTTGGTGTTATCGCACGTCAAAGTGCTATGCAGTATAAGAAGACAACTAAATCTGTACAGCAAATTGGCGAAGAACTTGGGGTCTCTTACATTCTGCAGGGAACTGTAAGATGGGAAAATGTTGCCGGGAATGAACACGTTAGAGTAACTCCGCAACTCATAGATGTGAGTGAGGGGACACAAATATGGTCACAGGCATCAGAGGAGATTCTCTCCAGTTCATTTAAACTTCAATCTGAAATTGCAGAGAGTGTCGTTCAGGCGTTAGATATAAAACTTGTACTTTCTGAAAAGAAAACACTTACTGCAGACATAACAACAAACGCTGAAGCATACGAATACTATTTGCGTGGAATTACATTATTCAGGAAGTCCTATAATGAACGTGATTACAGAGCAGCCGAAGAAATGCTTCTAAAAGCCACAGAATTGGATCCGAATTTTAGCCATGCATATGCAATATTGAGTACGGTTCATTCAGGTATCTATTGGGAGTATTTTGATCATACCGAAAACCGTGCACTTAAAGCTAAACTAGCTGCTGAAAAAGCTTTAGAACTTGAACCAAACCTGATTGAAGGACATGTA
>JAUSIA010000163.1 GCA_030648225.1 Ignavibacteria bacterium
AGCCAGTAAAAAACCCGTTCTTCTTTTAAATCAACTGTATGAGGTTTAGTTAAAGGGTTATATACTCCAATAGCTTCGAGAAATTTTCCATCGCGTGGTGAACGTGAATCAGCAGCAACAACTTTATAAACAGGCTGCTTCTTTTTTCCCATCCTTCTAAGTCTTAGTTTAACGGACAATGTATTTTATCCTCCGGTTTATTTCTAATTAAATTTCAGGTTCTTCATTAATGAACCTCTTTTCGATAACTGCCCGATCATCTTTTGCATTTCGTTAAATTGTTTGATCAGACGGTTCACATCCTGAACTGAAGTTCCGCTTCCTTTTGCAATTCTTTTACGTCGTGAGCCGTTAAGAATTTTTGGAGCCGACCTCTCTTCAAGAGTCATTGAATTAATTATAGCCTCAACTTTAATGAGCGCTCTTTCATCAATATTAGCATTCTTAATTTGAGACCCTATGCCAGGAATCATTCCAATTATTGATGAAAGTGAACCCATTTTCTTAATTGCTTTAATTTGCGTAAGAAAATCGTCAAAATCAAATTTATTTTTCCGTAATTTTTCCTCAAGTTTTTCTGCTTCGGCTTCGTCAATTGTTTCCTGAGCTTTTTCAACAAGACTGACAATATCACCTTTACCAAGAATCCGTGATGCAAGTCTTTCAGGATAAAAAATATCCAAATCCGTTAATTTTTCACCATTACTGATGAATTTAATAGGTTTTCCTACAACAGATCTTATTGAAAGTGCAGCACCTCCTCTTGCATCTCCATCAAGCTTAGTAAGGATAATGCCATCATAATTAACAGTATCATTAAATGCTTTTGCTGAATTAACAGCATCTTGTCCGGTCATTGCATCAACAACAAACAAGGTTTCTGTTGGTTTTGTCAGTTCTTTAATTCTGGCAACTTCATTCATCATCTTTTCATCAATGTGTAATCTTCCTGCTGTATCAATGATTACCGTATCATGATGATTTTCTTTTGCATACTGTAAAGATTGAGAAGCTGTTTTAATTGCATCTTTCTCTTCTATTGAAAAGACAGGGATATTAATCTGGCTTCCAAGTGTTTTTAACTGCTCAATAGCAGCAGGTCTGTAAATATCAGCAGCAACTAATAATACTTTTCTCTTTTTCTCTCCAAGCCTTTTTGCAAGCTTTGCACTGAAAGTAGTTTTACCTGAACCCTGCAAACCCACAATTAAAATTACAGTTGTGCCAGAAGGATTAAGTTTCATCTCTTCGCGGTTACCGCCAAGAAGCTGAGTCAGTTCATCATAAATAATTTTTGTAATTAACTGACCCGGTGTTATGGATGCTATAACTTCTCTGCCCAAAGCTTTAGCGGATACTTTTTCAATGAACTCTTTTGCAACCTTATAATTTACATCTCCATCAAGAAGTATTCTTCTTATTTCCCTGAGTGTATCTGAGATGTTAGTTTCGGTGAGTCTTCCCTGCCCCCGAATCTTCTTTAAGGCAACATCTAACTTTACTGATAATTCTTCAAACATTTTTATTCATAATCCTGTATCATCATTCTCTTATGCTCTGAGAGCATTAGCCCCTGAAACAATCTCGAGAATTTCTTTAGTTATTGCTGCCTGGCGTTCTTTGTTGTATTTTAATTGAAGTGTGCGTATAAGCTCTTTAGCATTTGTTGTTGCATTATCCATAGCCGTCATTCTTGCACCAAGTTCCGCAGCATTTGATTCAAGAAAGATTCTCCACATCTGAGCTTTTAAATGTTTGGGAAGAAGGTAATTAAAAATTGATTGCTGGTCAGGTTCATAAATATAGTATGGTTGTACTTTGCTTTCTCTGGAATCTTCTTTTTCGACAGGAACAGGAAGAAACTGCTCTGTTACAATTCTTTGCTGTATAACAGATTTAAATTCATTATAGATAATTACAACTCTGTCAACTTTGCCGTCAAGAAACATTTCAATAAGATTTTTTGAGACAGATAATGCTGATTCATATTTTAATAAATTGAAAATGCCAGTGGCATGACCAGTTAAATCATAATTTCTCTTATTAAAAAAATCATATCCTTTCTTACCAATACAATAAACAACAGCATTAAGAGATTCATTTCTTAAACTCTCAATATATCTGACAGATTCTTTAATAATATTTGTATTGAAAGCTCCGCAAAGTCCTCGGTCCGCAGTTACAACAACAACAGCAACATTCTTAATCTCTCTTGGAGCTATGTAAGGATTTTCAGCTTTATCTTCTTCAGTTACTAAGTGAGAAAGCATTGTGGAAATTTTTCTTGCATAAGGACGAGCATTTAAAATGCCTTCCTGTGCTCTTCTCAACTTAGCAGCAGCAACCATTTTCATAGCTTTGGTTATCTGCTGTGTATTTTGAACTCCTTTTATTCTTAGTTTTATGTCTCTTAATGTTGCCATTCTTTATTAAGCACTTTTCTTAAAGATAGTTAAAAATTCATCCGCTGCTTTTTTAATTTCATTTTTTGTTTCCTCACTAAGATCTTTTTCTTTTTTAATATTCTCATAGATGTTATTGTGTTTAACTTCGATGAACTCCCGTATTTCTTTTTCGAATCTTTTCACATCAGATACAGGAATAGAATCAAGGTATCCATTTGTACCTAGATAAATACTAACAACCTGTCTTTCAACAGGGACAGGAGAAAATTGACCTTGCTTTAAAAGCTCAACAAGTCTTGCACCTTTTGAAAGAGTTCGTTGAGTTGCTTTATCAAGATCGGAACCAAACT
>JAUSIA010000164.1 GCA_030648225.1 Ignavibacteria bacterium
AATCACGTCCCATCTAACCAGGCATGGTTTGATCCTAATACAGGATCACCTACACCAACTGATTGTGATGGACATGGAACACACACAATGGGAACTATGACAGGCTGGTCTCCAACAACAGGTGATACTGTAGGAGTAGCACCAGATGCTGAATGGATTGCAGCAAAAACAATTTGTTCAAGTCCAATCACCTCAAACTGTATTGCTGCTTTCCAGTGGGCAATGGATCCCGACGGAAATCCGGGGACAATAACCGATATGCCGGATGTTATTTCAAACAGCTGGTTTGATTCTGATGTATCTAATGAATGTTCAGGTATTTATAAAACTACTCTTGATGCCGTTGAAGCCGCTGGTATTGCAGTAATTTTTTCCGCAGGAAATAATGGACCTGGTGCAAGTACAATTACAAAACCAAAAAATATTAATACAGATGAAGTTAACGTTTTTTGTACGGCAGCAATAGATGGAGCTTCTTATTTAGGAGGGAATAATAATCCTATTGCATCCTTCTCAAGCCGCGGACCATCACTTTGTGGCGGGACAGGATCTTTGTTAATTAAGCCGGAAGTTTCTGCACCTGGAGTTAATGTAAGATCTTCCTATGGTAGTGGTGGTTATGCTAATATATCAGGGACATCAATGGCTTCACCTCACATTGCAGGAGCTATTGCTTTATTAAAACAGTTTGCACCAAATCTTACCGGAAAACAAATAAAATTAGCTTTATATAATACTGCAAAAGATTTGGGAACTCCGGGTGAGGATAATACCTATGGTAGGGGTTTGATTGATGTTTATGCTGCATTTCTTTCTTTGGGAACACCTGACACAACTCCACCGGATCCTATAACTGATCTTTCTATTATGGATCCAACTTCTAATTCTTTAACTATTAACTGGACAGTTCCAAATGATACATCAGCTAATGGAGTAACAGGCTATGATATCAGATACTCAACCTCTCCTATAAATGATACAACTGCTTTTAATAACGCAACACCAGTTATTTTTCCGGGTCAACCGGATACAACAGGAGCAAGTGAATCTTTAGTTGTTGATGGATTAGATTTTAATACTACTTATTATTTTAGTATTAGAAGCAGAGATATTTGGGGTAACTGGTCAGATCTTTCTAACAACGCATCCGATACAACTTATGGTGAACCAGCAGCATCAGTTTATCCGGACAGTATACATATGAACCTGGTAAACAATACAACAGTCAATGAGATAGTCACGCTCTCAAACACATCAGCAGGCACTTCCACACTTGATTATGATATCACTCTTGAAAACAACACCTTCCCTGAAGGAATGGTAAAGTTAATACAGGTACCAAAGAATAGTAACATTGAAGGATTAAATACTGACAAGGATAATCCAGAGCAGCATTATGGTCAAAGCATAGATGGTTCAGGAGGACCTGATGCTTTTGGTTATAGCTGGATAGACAGCGATGAACCGAACGGACCACAGTATATATGGGAAGATATTACAACAACAGGAACAGCAGTAACAAATTGGATAGGAACAGGATCATTTGATCCGGAGGATGAAGGATATGCCGGACCATTCCCACTTGGATTTAACTTTAAGTTCTATGGAAACACAAAGACACAGTTATATGTAAGTTCAAACGGATTAATATTGTTCAATACAATAAATACAGACATTTACATAAATGCATCAATACCGGATGCAGCGGTACCGAATGAATTTATAGCACCATTCTGGGATGACCTTGATGGAAGAACACAGGGAACAGTTCATTACAAACAGGATGGGAACAGGTTTATTATACAGTTCACCAACTGGCAGAGATACCCAGCTACTGGCTCACTTACATTCCAGGTAGTACTCTATTCTTCTGGAAAGATACTTGTGAATTACAACAATATGAATGCAACACTTACAAGTGCGACAGTTGGGATAGAAAACCAGGGTGGTACAATAGGGTTACAGGCAGCATACAATGCAGCATACGTTCATAACAATCTTGCACTTCAGTTCTCAGCAGAACCAGACTGGCTTGGGGCTACACCGTTGAGCGGAAGACTCTACAATGGAAACTCAGTTGATATAGATCTTGAATTCAGGACTGAGGATTTCCCACTGGGTGATTACTCAATGGACTTGGTAATAAGCAGCAATGATCCTGTTAACTCAACGATAACAGTACCTGTAATGATGACGATAGTACCCATACCTGTAGAATTGACTTCGCTCTCAGCAGAAGCAGAGAAGAACAGTGTAACACTGAAGTGGATAACAGCAACAGAGACAAATAACCAGGGATTTTCAATAGAGAGAAAGGATGGAAAATGGAAGATGGGAAATGGGAAATGGGAGAAAGTTGGATTCATTGAAGGAAAAGGAAATACGACTGAAATACAGAGTTACATCTTCAGTGAGAAAGATTTGAAAGTTGGTAAATACAACTACAGACTAAAGCAGATGGATTATGATGGCAGCTATGAGTACAGTGATGAAGTAGAAGCAGATATATCAGCACCTGAGGAATACACACTGAAGCAGAATTACCCGAATCCGTTCAACCCGATGACAATAATAGAGTATTCACTTCCTGAGAATGCTGAGGTAAGAATAGATATATACAATTCATTGGGAGAGATGGTAAGAACCCTGCTAAACAATACAAGGGATGCAGGTTACCAGAAAGTAAGCTTTGACGCATCATCATTACCATCAGGAACATACATCTACCAGATAAAAGCAAAAGGTCAAACAAAAACTTTTGTTGATTCCAAGAAGATGTTATTGGTAAAGTAAAAAGAACAGATCCCTAAATCCCTCCAAAAAAAGAAGAACTTTAGGAAAATATAAAAACATGTGAACCTCACTTTGGAAGTGAGGCTCACTTTTTTAAACATACTAACTTTATTGTCGGGGTGGGGAGATTCGAACTCCCGACCTCTTCGTCCCGAACGAAGCGCGCTAACCGGGCTGCGCTACACCCCGGTATAAAAGAACTTCAAACAAAAGTAAATATAATATGTTAGCTTTTAACTTTGAAATCTGCTACATCTTTAAAAATAAAAAAGTCCCGATGTTCCGGGACTTAAATCTTCGTTTGTGAAAACCTTTATACTTCTTCTTCTACTTTAGGAATATGTGCTTTTTCAAGCTCTTCCCTTTTTCCATTAATCACTTTTTCAATAATATACTCTTTTGAATCCTTGGAATGAGTAAATATTATTATTTCTGCAACAAGACCAATTGCAAATAACTGAATACCAAAGACAATTAATAAAATACTTACCAATACAATAGGTCTATCAGCAAGGCCTTCACCTAAAAACATTCTTTCGTAAAAGAGAAATAAAGCAAGCAAGGAACCGATACTAAATATTATAAAACCGGGAAAGCCAAAGAATCGCAGCGGCTTTTTTGTAAATTTAATTAAAAAGAAAATAGAAATAAGATCAACTATTCTTTCGGTATAATGACCAGGTGAATAAACTCTATGTGTGGCATCAGATTGAAATTGTTCAACATCCATTTCTTTAATTTTAAATCCATACTTATTTGCAAGTAATGGTAAGAATCTTATCTGATCTCCATAAAGATGAATATGTTCAAGAACTTCTCTTTTAAAAAGTCTCACTCGGCATCCAAGATCATGGTAATGCATTCCTAAAAAGAGGTTTACAAGAAAATGAAATATTTTAGCCTGCACACGTTGAAAAATATTATCTTTTTGACGTGTTCTTTTAGCAATGATCATATCTATATCATTAAATGACCGGATCATTCTTGAAATCTCTTTTTCATGTACTTGCTGAAATGCAGGCAATGTTAAAATCAAACGACCTGAGGCTTCTTCGAAGCCAATGTTTAACGCAGAAGCGTCACCAAACCACCTTGCTAGCTTTATAATTTTTAAATCTTCGCCTTTCTGCTGCAGCTTCTGAAGTTCACCAAGTAATTCTTCTGAAGTATCGTCAGTGACAAAGATAAATTCAAATTTAACGCCAGTTTCTTCAAGATTTCTTTTATTTGTATAATAAAGTGATTCAACATCACCTCTCCTTTGACGATTTGAGACTGTTATTATAACTGAAAGATCAATATTATGCCTCATTTATTTCTCCGGTCATTTATCATCTTATTTTTTATATCGAAGTAATTTTTCAATTTTAATGTCACCGCTTTTATATACTAATTCACTTATTATTCCCATAAAAATTAAAAACATACTTAATGAAGCAAAAAGAATGCTGCTTCCCATTGTAGTAACAAGTGAATAACCTGGGTTGAACAGAATTTTAGCTAATCCGAAAACAAAAATTACAAAAGATATTATTCCAAAAAGCAGAGCAAAAATTCCAAATCCATATAATGGTAAATGAAAAAAAGAGAAAATTATTTTTAATGCAACCATATCAATTAAAACTTTATAAATTCTTGAAAGACCATATTTAGATTTCCCAAATTTTCTTTCATGATGTTTTACTTTTATCTGAGCAAACCTTGCACCGGATAAAGCCGTAATAACGGGCATTAACCGATGCATTTCAGAATACATTGGAAATCTTTTTACCACTTCACCTCTGTAAGCTCTGATTGCACAGCCATTATCTTTTACCGGAACACCTGTAACTTTGCTAATCAGCCAGTTAGCAATTTTAGATGGTATCTTTCTTGAAATCAAAAAATCTTTTCTATCATGTCTCCAGCCAAGTACTATATCATAACCTTCATTTATTTTATTGATCATAGATTCAATATCACCCGGATCATTTTGCAAATCTCCATCCATCGTTACTACAATTTCTCCTTTAGATTCCTGGAAACCTGCATGTAAGCCGGTTGTCTGTCCATAATTTCTTTTAAGCTTAATAACTTTTAATCTCGAATCAAGTTTACTTATTCTCTCTGCTGTTTCGAATGTATTGTCAGAGCTTCCATCATCCACAAGTATTATTTCATAATTAATTTCTAGATGCTTCAGTGCATTTACAATAGCTTCATACAAAGGTTGGATTGAAGCTTCTTCATTCATCACAGGAACTACTATTGAAAGATCCATCTTGTGAAGTCTCATTATTAAATTAAAATATAATCCTTACTTGTTTAATCCCTGGAAAAAGATG
>JAUSIA010000171.1 GCA_030648225.1 Ignavibacteria bacterium
AGTAAGACAAAAGGATAAACCTTCTGCTAACGTGCCCATGCTTGGTCCCGTTAAAGGATTTAGGGATTTTTCTGGAAAGGAAGCAGAAAAAAGGGAAGAAATAAGGAAAATAATAGTAAGTACTTTCGAGAAATATGGATTTGAACCTGCAGAGACACCCATAATAGAAAGTGAAGAATTCGTTCGGGGAGAGAATCAAAGCGACGAAGCTGTTTCTGACATCTTTAAGCTGCAGGACAAAGCAGAAAGAAAGCTTGCTTTAAGGTATGAATTTACTTTTCAACTAAAAAGGTTGATGAAAAACAAGAAACTTCCATATAAAAGATATCAAATAGGTCCTGTTTTCAGAAATGAGCCCGTTGCGGAAAATAGATTCAGGCAATTCACACAATGTGATGTTGATACTATAAGCAGTAGCGTAGAAGAAGAAGCAGAAGTACTAGCAGTTGCAAACGAAATTTTTGAAAAACTAGGACCCAAGCCAATTATTTTGGTTAACAATAGAGCTCTTCTTAACGAAATACTAGACGATTTAGATGTGAAGGAAAAAGACAGGCGCAATGTCTTGAGAGAAATTGACAAATACGGAAAAATAAGCGATAAGGATATAATTGCTAATCTAAAGAAGTATAATGCGGATAAAGTACTTAAGTCGTTAAAACAAGGTGAACGTTATTTTAGCAAATTCCCCTCTTATAAAAATATCTCAAATTTAATGAAATATTGCAAACTGTATGGCGTAAAAGTTCTATTTTCTCCTACAGTCATTCGTGGATTGTCATATTACAACGGGAATATCTTTGAGATAAAGGTGAAAGACGTAAGGGAAACGCTCGCCGCAGGTGGAAGTTATATGTTTAACGGCATTCAGTGCACGGGAATTTCTTTTGGACTGGATAGGATGTTATTGATTTCTAAAGTTGATGTCAATAAAGAAAAATATCTAGTCATTTCATTAGGGCAGGATGGTGTGGCCATTAAACTTGCTAACAAATTAAGGAGAAAAGGAAGTACTGCTTCTGTATATTACGGCAAACCAAGTAAGGCATTGGATTATGCAAATGCATATGGCTTCAATAAAGTTGTTTTTGTCGGCGCAAAAGAAGTCAAAGCAAAGAAATTTAAGGTTAAGGATATGAAAACAGGGAAAGAATCAGGGTTGAAGGCATAATGTGGTATTAACCCTAAAGTAGTAAACGAAAAGCTTAAAAAGACATAATGCTCTTGAATGATATAACGGTATACACATGCAATGGGCTTCAAAAGATTTTTTATTGTAGCATTTTTCCTTTCAGCTGTTCTTTTATCATTTTCTGTAGTTAGTGCGGATAATTTTCAAGACTTTCTTAATTCTTCATCAGAAGTTACAGTTACTGTAACTCAAGAAAGTTCTCAGGTTGATTTTGACCTGAATACAGAAGGAAAGGGTTTTGATGAGCAACATATAACTCTTGGAAATCTAAATGTAACTTTATTTATACAAGAATTTCTTGATGGATTAAGTTGGGATGCACAGTTTAACTCTGGCTCAACGCCACACTTTAATAGTCTCGATATTTCTGGCTCTTCAACTACGACTGTAATAGACTTTTTATTGACGGATGTAAATGCTGGTTTTAATGTTGCAGCAATAAACAATGATGTTGATGTTTTCAATGATTATCTTGATGTAAATGCGCTTGTTTATGAAACAGATTCAAATGTTCATTTTACTAAGCTGGGAACACATTATACTATTGAAAATGATGAAGGTTATGGTGAAGCAACTATAGAAGAAATAGTAAATGGAAGTGTGGCTTCTATGAGCGTACCTGTCTTGTTAAATGAATTTTTCTCATTAATTACTCCAAGCGATTTAGATAATTCTTTGACTTCACTTGGTTTGGATTTAAATGAATTGGATTACACTGTTGATTTTGTCAATCTTAACTCTGTTAGTTTGCAAGATGGAACTTACACGGTTCCCGTAGTACTAAGAAGTGGAGATGGAAATACATACACAAAGAATGTTAATTTGGTTTTGCAGGGTATAAAGAATGAAGAAAAAAATGTTCCTGTAGCTGGCACATATAATCCTACAAAAGAGGGAGTTAAAGCATACATAAATAGTGTAAGTGGAATAGGAAATAACGTGATTAGCGTATCTCTTTTAGATGCATTCAGTTCAACCTTGCCTTTGAATTTAAATGCTCTTAAGTATATGGAAATTTCAGTTTCTACTCCAACTGACGGAGTAATCGAATTTAAGGTTCCAACAAGCGATGTTTCAAATCCTTCTTTAGTACATTTGTATGTGCTTGAAGGTGGCAACTGGATTCGACTTCCAACAATTTTCTTAAATACTGCTGGTGGATTTTATGAGTATAGGGCTACAACGTTGCATTTCTCTACATTTATGATTGGAGAAGAAACATCAACTACAACTTCTGGGAGTGGCAGTAGCAGAAGGAGTACAACTACGCAACAGCCTGCTCAAACACCTACGGCTCAAACACCAAGCGAGCCTCCAATTGAAGCAGCTCCTGCAGCACCAACTTCAGGATTTTTCGCAGGAATAACCGGTGCATTTATTGGTGCTTTGGGAACTGGCGGATCTATGGTAGTTATCCTATTCATTGTTTCAATAGTTGCAGTCCTTGTTATTCTTAAAGTAACAAGAGCTGGAGAAAGGCAAAAAAAGGGAAAATTAAATGAAAAAGGTGGTGAAAATGATAAATGAAGTTTGTTCCTCATTTAATTTTGATAGTATTGGTTCTGGTATTTGCCTTTAAGCTTATCTTAGCTGTCGATTCTGTTAACACTAATTTTGAAGTCAAAGATGGAAATGGGAATGCC
>JAUSIA010000216.1 GCA_030648225.1 Ignavibacteria bacterium
GTGCTACATAAGCACCGAGCATCTTCATATTTCCACGGATAATTTTAATTGCAATCTCAAGATTAACAAAAAGAGAAAATGAAGCTGAGAATGCAAGAATGATCATCATTATATCCGTTACCTTTCCGAACAAAACAATAAGTACAGTAAAAATCAGAGAGGCTGCTACAGCGAAAGCAGATTTCCTGATAAGCTCCTCTTTCTTTGTGCTCTTCCACTTAAGTAATATGCTCAGGCCGTTCAACAAACCAATAATGATAGCAAGAGGCACATGCATTTCATTATAGAAGAAAGTATCAACTGCCTGACCAAATATAGGTGCTGAAGTTCCAACAAGAATAATTATTGCAGAAGCACATAAAACTATTGCAGCAGTAAACAAAGCAAGATCGCGTGAAAGCAAAGCTTCATCAACAGGAGTTTCTTCAGTTAAAGTTTTCCACCTGTAAAACAGCATTCCGAAACCAAGGACTATAAAAGTACCAATAAAGATTATGAGGAAGAGATAAACAATCATTCCGGGATCAACAAATGAATGAACAGATGCATCACCAAGAACTCCGCTCCTTGTTAAGAACGTGCTGTAAAGGACAAGAATATAAGTCATCAAACAGAGAATTAAATTTGTTTTTGCAAATCTTCCGATTCCGCCTTTAGCCTGGCTTTTTCTCTGCACAAGCAAGGTATGAACTGAAGCAACACCAACTATCCAGGGAATTAAGCTGGAATTTTCTACAGGGTCCCATGCCCAGTAGCCACCCCAGCCGAGCATTTCATAAGCCCAGTAACCGCCAAGCATAATTCCCAGACCAAGAATTCCAGTTCCTGCAAGTACCCATGGAAATGCCTGCCTTACCCAATCCCTGTAATCATTCTTCATCATTGCTGCAATTGCAAATGCAAAAGGAACTGTTGCCATTGAAAAGCCTGTAAAAAGAATTGGTGGGTGAATCTGCATCCAGAAATTAAGAAGCTGAGGGTTTAAACCTTTTCCATCAATTATAAGATCATTTACTGCAATGCCGGCAGAGCTAAGAACAGAATAAAGCTCACTGCTCATTCTAATAAAATTTTGTCCAGTCGAGTTATCACTAAAAACAAAACTCTGAAGTAAAGGCATACCAACTATAGCTTGATTCAGAGTTTTCATATTTAAGAAAACCTGTTCTGTCCATATATATGCAAAAGGATTTTTAAACAATGGTGAAACCATTATCAAAAGGAAAGTTGTTGCAAGAGTAAATACAGCCATTACTCTCGGTTCAAGATCTCCTCTCTTTGATGTATAAGATTGTAAAACTATTCCTACTATTGAAGTGAGAAGAAGCCAAAGCATAAAGCTTCCTTCCTGTCCACCCCAGAAAGAAGCAATTAAAAATCCTGTCTTAAGAGAATTTTGGCTGTAACTGTAAACATATTTATACTCATAGGAATGAGTTAAAAGTGCATGCCATAATAAAGTTGATGCAACAATTACAAACATCGCCATTAAATGGTAACCTATCCTGCCGTAATTATTTGTATTCTTGTATCCTCTGTAACTGAGGAAATACATAATCATCGTGAAAATGCTACAAGCCAAAGCTGCCGTTAATACAATACTACCGATCATTTAGTCCTCATTTCATCGCATAGTGCATAGAGCATAGTGCGAAATGTTTTTTAATTTAGTGACTTTTTAAAATTCGTAATCTTTCGACATAGTTTATCTGATAATTCAATTGCCATATTCCATATTTCCAAATCCTGAAATCTAAACTTACTCATACACTATGCCCCATGCTCTATGCCCTCTGCTATATGTTTGAGGTTTTTACCTTTTCCTCTTCAAATTGCTCTTCATACTTGCTTGGGCATTTTGTTAAAATATCTTTTGCATGAAATTGTCCATCGCGGTATTGCCCGGTAACAACAACAGATACTGCAGATTCAAAGTTGTTGGGTATTGTTCCATGATACATAACTTTCATTTCAACACCTTTGGCATCCTGCAGATAAAAGCTGAAAGTTTTATGTTTTTTATCTATTTCATAATTCTTTTCTTTTACCCACTGCCCGGTTGCTTTAACTGTTTTAGTTTGTTCTTTTACTTTAGCAAAGTCTTCTTCGTATTGAATATTGCTTTGAGTAAAAAGATATAATATCAAACCAAGGAATACAACAATGATAAATCCACCAAAAATATATTTATTCTTCATTTTTTCTCTCCGATTTCTTTTTCAATATTCTTAATTCTTTTGTCAAGGTTCCATAAGTAAAGGAAAACTCCAACCCAGACAATCAAAACAATTATCATCACAATGTAGATTGCATTCTTTTCTAAGAATTCCATTTATCCTCTTAATAAAAGTTGCTTGTTTAGTTTATCCCTGTAAATAAGGGATTTATAACCAAGTCTCCACATCCAGAAGTAGAGAATTGTAAATCCAATTAAGGATAAAAAGAAAATAAGCTGCATATTTGAATTCATCTTAAAATCAATTACAGGACCTGCATTCGTATCATCAGCAGAACCGGGATGAAGACCTGTCATTATTCTCGGCAATATAAAAATAAAAAATGGAACTGTTACAAAAGCTATTATTGCATAAACAGAAGAGAGTGTTGCTCTTTTCTCTTCAGATTCAATTGAAGATCTTAAAGCAAACCAGGCACCATAAATTAATAGAAGCGCAAATATACTTGTTTGTCTTGGATCCCAGCTCCAGAAAGAACCCCAGGCAAATTTTGCCCAAACTGCACCTGTAACTGTAGCAAGAATACAAAATATAATTCCAAGTTGTGCTGCTGCATAAGATTTAGCATCATCATCAAGATTTTTCTTCCTTAAGTATTTGAAACTGTAAATTGCTGTCATAAAAAAAGCAATTACAGTTAGCCAGGCAGTTGGTACATGAAAGAATATAATTTTTGCATTTTCTTCAAGTCCTTTTATAAATGGGAATTCATACCAGGCTTGTGGATTATCAACTATGGGAAAGGAGATTCCAGCTACTGAGACGAAACAGAGTAATAAAAATAGAAATATTTTCCAGATCATTTAATTCTTGTGGATAATTTGCTAAAAATACTATTCTTTCCATATAAAATCGAAAAGCAAATAAGATACTGTAAGTATAATAACATCATAACAAACAACAATTGCTAATTCAAACTGAGCAGTTTCAAAGCTTGTGCCATCTATTGAGAACAAAGTTAATTGAACAGATGTTAATATTAAAGGCAGTAAGATCGGAAACGACAGTACAGGATATAATGTTCCCTTCGCTCCGGCTTTTGAAATTATGGCTGCTATTATTGTTGATGCAAATGCCAAACCGATATTACCCAGTATAAATGAAACGATAAAAAGACCAAAATTTTTAATAATAAAAGCTTCAAAAAGAGCGGAATAAAGAATGGCAATTACTGTGTTCATTGCAAAGACCAAAATAAGATTAAAAAGAAGCTTCCCTGAAAACACTGTTGATGGAGCTGCAATTAATTGAAGTGTAAGTGATGTTCCTCTCTCCTCTTCACTTACAAAAACCCGTGATAAACCGGACATTGATGTAAAGAATATAACTACCCAGAATAAACCTCCGGTTAAACTTTGGCTTATGGTTTCGTTGCCAATAGAAAAAAGTATCACACTAAGCGTTACGATTATAAACATTGCAAGTGAGTTTATTGCGTAGCGGGTGCGCAGCTCGGAATGGAGATCCTTTTTAAATAATGAATAAGATTTAGACATTATTTATATACTGCCTGACTTAGTGCAACTTTGTGCCTCTGTGCCTCTGTGTGAAAGAAAACCACTAAGACACTAAGAGCACCAAGAATCACTAAGATTATTTTAATTCTTATACTCATCTAAATTAATCCTTTCATTACACAGAAGAAGATCCGTCTTCTCATTCGATGCAATGATCACAATATTTCTACTTCCCTCCTCTTTTATCAGTTCATAAACAACTTCTTTACCTTCATCATCAAGGTTGGAAGTTGGTTCATCGAGAATAATTAATTGGGGGGAATGCATTAATGCAAAAATAAACTTTAGTCTCTGTTTCATTCCTGATGAGTAGGTTTTTACAAGATCATCTCTGCGGTTGAAGAGAAGAAATTTATTCAGGAGATTATCAACTCTTTCATTGTTAAAGGAGATTCCTCTTATTTCAGAAAAGTAATTAAGATTTTCATAAGCAGTAAATTCATCATACAGAACAAGGTAAGGTGAAACAAGACCAATGTGGTTGTGAAGCCTCTCTGGTTTTATTTCGCTTCCGTTTAGATTGTGAATTAGCTTTCCTGATGAAGGAGAAATAATGTTTGCAATAATTTTAACAAGAGTTGATTTGCCTGAGCCATTAGGACCTGATATTCCAAAAATAGTTGATGAGTCTAATTTAAATCTGATGTCTTTGAAGATTAATCTTCTGCCGAAAGTTTTGTTTACAGAATCAGCAAAAAGAGAGTATTCACTCATTAAAAATTACCAGTTTGCCAACTGAAGTTTTGTTGCCGGATTTTATAGCATAAATATAAACTCCCGAAGCTAATTTCTGTCCGTTATTACTAAGAACATTCCACATTATATGCTTCTCTTTTAAAATCTGGTGAACGGAGTAAACAAGATCCATTGAAGATGTGTAAATATTTAAATCTACCTCATTTGATTCCGGTGAACTTACCGGGATAAAAATAGAAGTATTCACTCCATACCTGAATGGAGAAGGGTAAGCATAATCATATTCAGCCGTAAATTTATATGTGCTGATAAGATCACTATTGAGAAATTCTGAATTACTCCAGAAGGAAGGCTGGTCAACGTTGAATATTGCATAGTAATTCAAGTTCTCATTTAATCTCCTACTTCCCGGAGCTGCATAATCAAACAATGTATATTCAGAAGAAAATATTGCAGAAGGATTTGATACTCCCGAGTTATAATCTGCATTTGTAATAAGAGCAGTTAAAGTATCATTCGGATTTGCATTACTATTAATAAATGAGACAAAAGAATTTACAACCGGTTTTGAATTAACCATTAATGATTCATCTGGCGGTTCAAAAATGAGAGAAGATATTGGATTAATTAGTGGATAACTTTTAGCTTCTTCAAAATAATCACCATCTTTTGCTCTATACTTTGTAAAGAAGGACCAAATACCAAATTCGTGAAATATCTCCCTGAAGCTAGAACCATATTCGGGAAGATTAAGACTTGTATTTATTGCATTCAAAGCCCTCATCTGGGGAAGAAGATCCCACTGCCTTTTAATTATATCAAAATCAAATTTATCTTTTAAAAAGATATTCCATATTGCAAGTTCGTATCCATCTGTACTACCAAAAGAAACGGAAGTATTATTAAAATATGTAGGCATATAAGCATAATAATCATTCACACTATCATAAACGAACTCTTCCATAGATGTTGAAGTGATTTCATAAAAAAATAAATCAACATCTGTTTTATCTCCCGTATAATTTCCTAATTGAATTGCATGATGCAGCTCATGAGCAACTGTTACTTGCATAGCATTAAATCCCTCCGTATAAAATCCTTCAAAACTATAATGGATTTGTACGTGTGAAGTA
>JAUSIA010000181.1 GCA_030648225.1 Ignavibacteria bacterium
TTCCGGCAATGGTTATTAAAGCGCGCAAATAAATATTTAATCTTCCAAAAAGAATTATAAAGATCAGAATAACATATCCCACATGTAGCCCGGAGACTGAGAGAACATGAACAACACCTGAATTAATGAACTCAATTTTGGTTTCATAATCCATTTCTCCCCTGTCACCTAAAAGTAATCCTTTTAAGAATTTTGAAGTTTCAGGGTTGTGCAATTTTTTTAGCTGGTCGTCAAAGTATTTTCTTATTTGAAAAACTATAGATTGGTAAGCCTCAGTTTCGCTGTTTAATATCTTCATATCCCCGGTATGATATGCAATCAATATTCCACTGAAACCCATTGAATTAAGATATTCGTTATAATCAAACTCACCGGGGTTTCTTCTTTCCCTTGCCTTATTAAAATTACCTTCAATTGAAATAACGTTACCCGGAAGAATTGTATTATACATTGATTCCAATTTTTTTCGGCTGATGTCTCTAAGCTTGCATACGAGTTTAATATTCTTGTTCAAAACCCCATTTGCCAAAATTAATGAGTCTGCATCAAGATTGAAGATTATTTCTTTTTCCCGGATTAGTTCTATATTGGAAATGGTTCCATATGCTTTAAGATTTTTATACTTGTAGATTTTAGGTGATAATAAATTTTCTTCCTGTTTATTAGTTTCCGAAACAAAACCTCCAAGCATTATGAATATCAGATATATAAAAACAGGAATAGCTATACCGGCACTTTTGTGCAATTTTAATTTTATTACAATAAAAAGAATTAATGTAAGAGTGAGAATTGTTATAAAATAAGTTACAGAGGTGAATGACAAATACTTTTGAATGATTATACCACAAATAAAAACCAATACAATTTTTATTAATGGATGATTTTTCATTTAACGATATTGACTATTGCTGATTTAATCTGAGCTATATTTTTAATGCTTTTAAATAATTGCTTTGAATATTTTCCGGCAGTTATTGTTAAAGCAGGATTCAATGTATGTGTTTTCATAGAAAGATCTTCAAAGTTGCCATGATCGGAACAGATTATTAAAGATAATTTTTTATAATCCATTTCATAAAGAATTGTAAAAAGAAAATCATCAAGTGTTCTTAACGTTGATTCTGTTTCACCATCATATCTTCCATGCCCGATATGATCAGTTAAAAAGTATTCATAAAGAGTGAATTTATTTTTGGAAGCAATTCTTAATAACCTTCTTGCTGCAGTTTCCGGTTTAATAACAGGTAAAGAATAACCAAGCTTTGTATTCCATCTTTCATTAGTTATTTCTGCGGTTAATGCATTTCCTTTCCGCACATCAACAATTCTGTTTAACCGTATTCCGCTTAAACGGCAGCTTAAAGATGTTACACTCAGTCTTTGTTTTCCTGAATTTATATAATCAAAAAAAACTTTTGGATAAGCATTAGCAAAAAAAGTTTTTTGTTTTTTCTTTAAGAAGTGCTTAAAAATATTTTTTTCTTTGATAACGGGAATTAAAGTTGAATATGGGAAAGGACCAAAATGTTTTCCAATTAATTTTGCTGCATTTATTCCGCAGAAGATTGATGTTTGCCCAGTTCCGCTTTGTGGAAGTCCTTCAACACCTAATCTTGCATCTGCCGGGAAAAGAAATCTGTTTTTATTTTTAAGTAAAGGATTATCTAATGAAGGTATCCCGCCAAACAACTCAGAGAAAGTTTTAAATCCATACTTAAAGAAAGGATTGAATTCATAATCCTCTTTTCCAATCCCAACTCCATCAACAAATATCATTAGAATGTTGTTCACTTCATCCCTCAGAACCCCACCTGATTTCCCTTTTGTGAAAGTGGAAAGGAGAGGTTTATTTTGATTCGATTATTATTGTAACCGGTCCATCATTAAAAATTTTTACAAACATCATTGCCCCAAAAATTCCTGTCTTAACTTTTGATTCACCAATGTTTTCTTTTACTCTTGCAATAAATTTCTCATAGAGCGGAACAGCTTCATCGGGTTTTGCTGCATCTGTAAAACTGGGACGGTTTCCTTTCTGAGCATCCCCATAAAGTGTGAACTGAGATATGATCAACAGCTCTCCATCAATATCTTTTATTGATAAATTCATCTTATCATTTTCATCCTCCCCCGCAAATGCGGGATCCCTTCGGGAAAATATTCTCAGGTTACAGCATTTATCAGCAAGAAAAGTTACATCTTTCTCACTATCCCCTATTTTTATTCCAAGTAAAATTACCAGGCCCTTTCCTATTTTAGCTTCATATTTTTCTTGAGGAATAAAAACACTTCCTTCACTGACTCTCTGTACAACAACTTTCATCTATTTATTCCCCAGACTACACGATCAATTTTAAGATAATCTTTAGTGATATTTATTTCTGAAAAATTATTTCCAGATAAAATTCTTTTTACATCTTCTGCCTGACCTTGTCCAACTTCAAAAAAAATTTTCCCCATATCTTTCAACATCTTCTTTGCTTTATCAGTTATTATCCTGTAATAATTCAACCCATCTGAATAATCGGTTAATGCATCTTTGGGTTCATAAACTTTAAGCTCATCTTTCAGGTTTGGAAATTCTTCTTTTGAAATATAAGGCGGGTTAGAAACTATAATATCAAATTCTTCATTTGGAAGTTCATCCGAATTTATATTATGCTTAATAAACTTTATTCTTTCTGAAACATTATGCAGAACAGCATTTGCTTTTGCAGTTTCAAGAGCAGGTAAACTTGTGTCTGTTGCTGTTATTTCTGCATAAGGTAAATACTTAGCAAGAGATACAGAAATATTTCCACTTCCTGCTCCTATTTCCAGGATTTTAACCTTATCATCTTTACTAACTGAATTTATAATTGTCTCAACAAGAATTTCAGTTTCCTGTCTCGGTATAAGCACCGAAGGATTAACTTTAAATTCCAATCCATAAAATTCAACTTTCCCCATAATATACTGCAGCGGTTCCGACTTGCTTCTTCTTCTTATAAATTCCCTGTATATCTTTACTTCCTCTTCACTCAATGGTCTGTCATAAGAAAGATAAAGATCAAGTCTTCTGCAATTTAAAGTATGAGCAAGAAGAAGTTCGGCATTTACTCTGGGAGTATCAATTTCTTTTTTCTCCAGAAATTCTGTTGAAAGGTTAATTGCATTCAGAATGGTCAGCATAAAAATTTTTCCTTTGAATTATAATTTAATTTTTGTGAGTTCAATTTCAAA
>JAUSIA010000182.1 GCA_030648225.1 Ignavibacteria bacterium
AGTAACAGGTCTTTTGCGGTGCTGCCATTCAAATAATCTTTTTGCGCCTTCAGGAGATAAATCATTAGTTGGGTCACTATCTTCCAATAATTTTCTTGATACTTCATTCCAACCCTCAAAAGGATGGTACTGAGCCTGTGTAAATTCATCCCAATTTCCATTCTCAGTTCCAACATATGCAACAGAAGGATCTAAGTAAGGACGAAGCCAGAAAGAATTGGGGTCATAAGGAGAGATATCAAAATGCTTATAAGCAGGAGGACTATACCTGGCTATGAAATTGACAGAGTAATTTGTTCTGCTGCCTTCTTTTGTTATCACATTTAAAATTCCTGAACGCACCTGACCATATTCTGCATTAAAGCCCCCTCTTTCCAGTGAAACCTCTTCAATGGAACTTAGTGCTACAGTTGTAACCGGAAGATTATTTCTTGCATCCCTCATTGCAAAACCATCTACCAAGAAAAGAGATTGATCAGCACCTCCACCGCGAATAACTAACCCATCTTCAACACCAGCTTGTAGTTCAATTATACCCGTAACACTGCTTACAGGCAGTTCTCTTATTTCCTGAATATCTATTGTAGTTACACTTGAGGAAACGTCCTGCTCAACAAGTCTACGCTCAGCAACAACAGTAATTTCTCCTACCTCAAATGATCCTTCCTGCAGAACAAAATCTACACTTGTTGTCTGATCTATCTTTACCCGTACTTCCTGTACAGCAACTGTTTGGTAACCCACCATTGATGCTCTTATAGTATATTCTCCGGGAGGCACATTTAATATTGTATAATAACCGTCAATATCTGTTGCAGCTCCTAATGTAGTACCATCAATTATTATATTAGCACCGGGCAAAGAGGCTCCCGTATTATCCGTAGCTCTACCTGCAACCTTACCTGTAGTTCCGGCAATTAAGTCTGCTGCAATCAGTAAGGAAAGAAAAAGTATTATCAGTAAGCTTTTTTGTAAATAATTAGTCATCCATTCCTCCTCTTAAAAGAGAGTAATATTTGAAACTATTGAAAATCAATCTTGATATTGATTTATACATATATAAGCCCTAATTATTTTTTTCAATATTATTACTTATATCAAACTCTATAGGATTATTGTTAATCTTTTTATTAATTAAACTACTAGCACCAAGTACTGCGGCCATTCCATTTCCAATCGTAGATTTTAATATTCTTACTTTACCTTTATGAATATTCAATAAATTATTTTCAAAATGGTTACGAGTTGGCTCAAGAAGTAATTCCCCGGAATCAACAAGACCACCAAAGAGAATTATAGCTTCAGGAACAAAACTAGTAGCAAGATTAGCTAATGCTTTACCTAAAATTTCTCCGGTGTAATGAAAAGCTTTAATAGCGATAGGGTCACCTTTTATGGCGAGATCACTGATTATTTCCCCGGTCATTTGATTAAAGGAAATATTACGTAATTCACTTGGCTGCGTATATCGGGCAATCAAATCAAATACTGTTCGACGGATACCATTTGCTGATGCATAAGTCTCAAGACATCCTGCCCTGCCACAGTTACAATAACGTCCGTTAGGTTTAACAATGGTATGACCAAATTCACCGGCTAAACCACTTTCACTATAAAGAAGATTTCCATTGATTATAATTCCGCTGCCTAATCCCGAACCAAGTGTTATAACAATAAAATTCTTCAGCCCTTTTCCTAAACCAAATTCATATTCTCCTAATGCTGCCGCATTGGCATCATTAGTAATAGCAACAGGTACTTCAAAATATTCTTTTATCATTGTAACAAAATTCACTTTACCCCATTTAAGGTTAGAAGGAGTTTCAATTGTACCATTAAAATGATTTGCACTTGGAGCGGCAATTCCAATCCCGGTTAAAGTATAATTATCCGCATATACTTTATAACTATCTTTTATTTCACCTGTTAACCTGATTATGAATTTGCGGGCATCCTCATTGGAGTTAGTTGGGATTGAACTGCTAAACAGAGAATCACCATTCTCTTTGATGAATCCAAAAACTGTATTGGTTCCACCAATATCTATACCTGCTGTTATTTTCTGTTTTCCCATTAGCTTAAATAGTTTGTTGAAACAACAAATTAAATTGATAAATTTTTATGTATCTCTATATTTCTATAGTTAAAACATAATTTTATAATCATCAAATATTACTTTTATGGCAAGAGTAGCAGCACCAAGTAAACGAGGGCGAATTTGTAATGACGTAGGTAATATAGAAATAACTCTTCTTTTGCCATAAAACGCTCTCTTTTTTACAACATCATTAATTTCCGGATAGACAAAATCCCAGGCCTGAATAATTCTTCCGCCAACAATGATTACATGCGGATCTATAAATTTTATAATATTAGCTATCCCTAAGCCTAAATAATAACCTGTCTGAGTTAATACTTCCCTGGCAATTCCATCATTATTTTTGGCAGCTTCAATTATATCATCAATTTTTAGATTTGTTGGATTATCTAATAATCCATTTTTTCTAGCAATATATCTTTTAACAGTAGCCCTATCTGAAGCATATCTTTCCCAGCAACCATGATTTCCACATATACACAGTTCTCCCCCTTCATAAAGGACCATATGCCCTACCTCGCCTGAAGCATGTAATTCCCCATCAAGAATTTTATTTTCAACAACAATTCCCGAACCTATACCTGGTCCAATCTGAAGGAATACAAAGTTTGAAAGGTTGAGTTTATGGGTTCCAAACCAGAGTTCAGCCATAGCTGAACATTTTGCATCATTTCCTACAGCCAATATTCCGATATTTGGCCATAATTCTTTAATAACTTTACCAATATCGAAATCTTCCCATCCTAAATTCGGAGCGAAATTAACTATAAGATTTTTAGAATCAACGATCCCTGCAATGCTAAAGCCTAAGCCTTCTAAGTTTTTTATATTTAACTGCTCACAGAGCATATCTAATTCTGTGCGGCATCGTTCAAGAAACTCAACTGGTTTTTTTGGTTCTGAATCTATTGACGATGTACCCAAAACACTTCCATCAATATCGGCAATTGCAAACCTGGTTAACGCAGCATCAATTGAAATTGCCCCAACAAAATATTTGCCGAGCTTTAAGGAGAGGTCGAGAGGATTTCTTCCCACATTTGGATCTGAAGTTTTTTGCTCAAAGACTAATTCTTCATTTATAAGTTCAGCTACAATACTTGAAACAGTACTTTTATTTAGGCGAGTCATTCTTGCAATTTTAGTTCTTGAAAGAGGCTGTTTGTTTCTAATAATATTTAATATCATAGATCGATTTATATTTCGAACGACTTTTGAATTTCCACTAATTACGTTTTCAGTCTTCATATTCAAGAATAAGAGATAGTTTGTTGTTTATACCAACTAATTCAAACATAATTTATTAATTTTTAAATGTCAAGTACTAAATTAAATTTTTAAGTTGCTACACAAATCAAACATTATAAGTTGAAGAAGCAGTAGTTCCGCCTCTGCCTGTCCAGTTAGTGTGGAAGAATTCCCCTCTTTTTCTATCCACTCTTTCATAAGAATGAGCGCCAAAATAATCTCTCTGCGCCTGAAGAAGATTTGCCGGTAAGCGTGAATTCCTGAACCCATCAAAATAATTTAAAGCTGTGGATAAAGCCGGAATCCAGATTCCATTTAAAGCAGATGCAGCCACAACTTTTCGCCATGATGCTTGTGAAGATTCAATTTTTTCTTTAAAGAAAGAATCTACTAATAAATTTGAAAGTTTTGGATTTTTATCAAATGCTTCCTTTATCTTGCCAAGGAAGATAGAACGTATTATACAGCCGCCCCGCCACATTAAAGCGATACCCCCGTAATGCAG
>JAUSIA010000185.1 GCA_030648225.1 Ignavibacteria bacterium
AGAAGCTTAAGGGAATTCCTGTAAGGATAATCGAGCCAGCTTGTAACACATATTACTCCGTTATCAGTCAGCTTATTCCACATCTGATTAAAAGATTCAATTGTTAACAAGTAATTCTCCTGGATAGCATATAAACCCGAAGTACCCCCGAATGCACCAAGCTCAGGTAAAATTATCAGATCATAATTCTTCTTATCTGTAAAGAGATATGTTCGCGGCTCTGTAATCTTTGTTAAAACAGAAGTACCGTTATATGCTGAATCAATATAACCTGCTAATTCATTCTGCAACAAAGAGATTAAAGTACCGTTAGCCTCAACTGCAGTAACTAAAGCAGTATTATTTGCTAACGAATGCTGAACATCTTTACCGGTACCGGAATTAAGAATTAATACATTTTCTCTTTTTGAAATTCTGTAAGGGAGAGCGGCAGGTGTGTAATCTAAAATATATAAGGAATCTTTATTGCTTAAATTAATTAAGGGCCCTGACCAATCTCCATTTATAAACAATCCACTAACGGCTCCAAGTTTATCCGTGTATGTTAAGCTTAAACCTGGTGCATATCTTAATGCCGGAGAAGAAATAACTTCAATTAAACCATAAGGACTGTTTTTTCTGAGTATTACTTCCGAATTGGGAAGGTTCTTTGTTTTGCTCAGACTTTTAAACTGTGAAAGAGTTATTTCAAAAGGAAAGAGGGAAAAGAAAACAGCAAAACCTATTGCAAAAAACACAATAATAGAAAAGAGAGCTTTATCTTTTTTATTAAAGACAAAGATTGAAGCTAAGATGGGAAATATTCCGATAATCCCGCTAATTTCAGCAGGATAAAAAATTAAAATTAAAATAATTGCAGCGAATCCGCCCAAACCGGAACCAAGAAGATTTGCAAAGTAGAGTTTGCCAATTAGTTCAACATATTTTATAAAGATTAAACCTATAGCAAGAGCGGCAAAGAAAAAAGGAATAATAAAAAGCAGGTATGTACCAATCAGCTTAAAGATATGAGATGAATTTGAAAAAAGTAAATATGAATCGAATCTGAACACCGGCAGTTGAGCTAATGCGATAACAGCAGACATGCTTATGCCGGATAAAAGCATTATCCATGGAAGAATACATTCAAACTTCTTAAGTAAATATTGTCTGAAGATTGCAAGGAAAGTGCCTGCTGTTCCAAATCCCATTAAAGCAACTGCAATAACCATATAAGCAAAATGATACCACTGCATAATGGAAAATATCTGCATAATATTGAGTTGATATGCAATGATTGCAACGGAAATGAGAATCAGAGAGATTATTTGTCTAAGCTTCATTAGCTTATATTTTTTAAAAAATTATTCAAAGAAGTAGAAGACAGGAGACAGAAGCCAGAGTTTTTTTGCAACGATTTAATAAGAGCATAAAAAATATTTTAAATTTCCGACTTCTGCTACTGACTTCTTTAGTTATTAATCATTCCCTCTTTTTAAAGGAACGAACCTAACGGGCAGAAGATTTTTAGTTGTTATTTTACCTCCCGATTTTTCGACGAGCATTAAATTCTGAGTGAGGAATGGTGAACCGACAGGAATAACCATTTTGCCGCCATCCATAAGCTGTTCAATTAAAGGAGGTGGAATATATTCGGAAGCGGCAGTTACAACTATAGCATCGAAAGGTGCGTGTTCCTTCCATCCATAGTATCCATCGGCATTTTTAACTTCAATATTTTTATACCCGAGTTCTTTTAAAAGTTTGGAAGCTGAATTAGTTAGTTCAGTGATAATTTCAATTGTATAAACCTTATCTACTATTTCTGCAAGCACAGCAGCTTGATAGCCGGAACCTGTACCAATCTCAAGCACTTTTTTTCCGGGTTTTGGATGAATAAGTTCAGTCATATAACCAACTATATACGGCTGGGAGATTGTTTGTCCATAACCGATTGGAAGCGGCCGGTCATCATAAGCATTCTCCCGGAGATCTTTTGAAACGAAAAGATGGCGCTGTACATCCTTCATCGCTTTAAGAGTTGCTTCATCTTTAATTCCTCTCGCTTCAATCTGGTTTTTCACCATCCTTTCTCTCTGCGTTTTATAAGGATCATCGTACGATGAAGCCAACAGATAGAAAATTAACAAAACAGGAACGATATGAGATTTAATAAACATTTCCTTACTTTTTTGTAAAAGTTAATAAATATGTTGCAAAAAGGATAGTGGAAAAGGGAGAATTTAGATGAATTTAGCCTGCCCTTTAGGAAGATTCAGAGGGGCTGTTCCTTAGAATTCCTCACCCTCTTCGAATTGACCATTTGGTCTTTCACCGTCTTTCTCCTGCTTAAAATTATTAAAGTTGTAACGGAGATTAAGCATTACCATCGGAGATTCTCTTGTAAAATAATTGTACCTGTAAAAATCCGCTCCCTGCGAAGTGAACTCATACTTTGCTGTGCTGAAAATATCTCTTACTTGTACGGTTAAAGAAAGTTTTCTTTCAAAGAAATCCTGCTTAACTGCAACATCCGAGGTAAAGAATCCTTCTCTTGTTCCCTGCGAAGAAACAGTAGGGCTGTTATAATTTACATTGAATTGAAGTGTAGTGGTTTTACTTACTTTAAATACATTATTAAATCTTGAACTCCAGTTAAAGCTTTCTCTTGAGAAAGGTTCACTAAAGAGAACACCTTTTATTCTGTAATTATAAAGATTCCCCATCAGGTTAATATTCCAGAATTCTACCGGGTCAAAAATTAACATAAGTTCACTGCCGAGGGAATAATCCTTACCAATATTCTCTGTGGTATGAAGCGTTACATTCTTTAAACTATCATCCTCTGAATAAATTGACTGAACTCTATCAATTTTATTATGAGTAATGCGATAATAAATTTCGCTCGATAAAACAGCTTTACCAATGAAAGTCTGAAAGCCAAACTCATAAGAATCAATATATTCAGGTTCAAGAGCAGGATTACCACGACGGACATTATTTGCATCCATCCAGGTATCAAAAGGTTCAAGTTCCCAGCCGCCCGGCCTGTCAATCCTCCTTGTATAGCTTGCCATCATTTGCTGCCCTTCTGCAAATTTATATGAACTATGCACAGAAGGAAAAAAATCCCAGCGGTCAATATTAAATTCCTGATTAAGTCTTGTTACTTCGATTGTACGGTAAGTATATTCTCCTCTTACACCGCCCTGTAATCCAAAATTACCAAACTGATCTGCAAACAATGAATATACAGCAAGTTCTCTTTCATTGTACTTTGTTGTGTTGGAAAATTGAGGCTCTAATAAAAAAACACCTGCGTTAGTATTATATTCTGAAAAAGAAGTGCTTTCTTCGGAAATCTCTGCTTGACCCTCTGCACCTGCTTCAAATTTTCTGTTCTCCCCAAGAGGTAAAGTGTAATCAAGCTTACCTTCAATTTCCGTTGATGGTCCTAATTCGGTGGTTTTTTTGCCGCTTGTTTGTATGCCATTATTAAACTCGGAAGTTATGGTTGACTCATCTGAATTATCATAACCATAAACCAATTCGCCTTTTAACTCATGACCATCAGGGCTGAAGCGATGGAAGTAATTCATATTTAGTGCATAATGATCACCTGATCTTTCTCTATCTCCTATACTTGTATATGAAAGCTGCTGGGGCAACTGTTCAGACCATTCAATATAATTCTGGAAAGAATTTCCCAGATTTACTCTGCTGCCGTATCTTCCGCCAAAACTCAAAATATTATTTTCACCAAGAATGAATTCAACACCTCCTCTTAATCCAAATGATATCCTTCCCCATTCCCGATCTCCTGTGGAATTTAGAAAAGAAGTATTATTATTTAGCGTAAATCTCTGTTCTTCTCTGCTTTCACCGGGAGAAAATCTCCTGTTATAATCAATTCCAAAAGTTGTATTGATTCCTTCGGATTTATATTCAAATAAAAAGTCGCCGCCATATTTATCATTCAAACCGGCGTTTGCATTCATAATACCGCTCATTCCAAGATTCTGATTCTTCTTCAAAATGATATTGATAATACCGGCAGTTCCTTCGGGGTCATATTTTGCTGATGGGTTTGTAATAATTTCTATAGACTTAATTGAGCTTGCAGGTATCTGCTGAAGTGCATCCTGTGCATCAATTATAGAAGGACGTCCATCAATCAGCACAGTAAAATTACCGCTTCCCCTTAAGCTTACATTTCCTTCAATATCAACAGTTACGGAAGGAACATTTTCAAGAACATCAGCAGCATTACCGGAAATGACTGTCTGCATCTGGCTTACATCAATAACTTTTTTATCAAGCTGGTATGTAACAGGAGATCTCTCTCCCTCCACAACCACATCGCCTAAATTAATAGCTGCCGGATCAAGATAAATTTCCCCCAAATTAATATTCAGGTTATTTCTGTTTATTGAAACGTCAAATCTTTTATCACTAAAACCGATGAACCTCACATCAACAAAATAATTTCCCGGAGGAACTCTGTTGATTATAAAATTACCTTCTGCATCTGAAACTGTTCCGGTTATTACAGAAGAATCGTTTTTAGACAATACAACAATATTTGCATATTCAATACTGTGTCCTGTGTTTGCATCAAATACTTTTCCGGAAATTGTTCCGCCTGTAAAACCTTCTCTTTCCTGGGGATGTAACAACACAATAAATGTTAATATTAAAAAAATTATAAACTGAATTCTTACTAACATCAAATTTATCCTTAGCGTTTTAAGCAAACTTTATTACATTAAACAAAAGTTTTTCTTAATTGGTTTAAATATAAAATGGAATATTAAAGATTAATTTCAAGTCTAATATAAGCGATGCACACCAAACAAAAACAGATATATAAAATGACTTATAAAGATGTGATTAAATTTACTTACATTCCCTCAACCATCAAATTCAGATAAAGCATAATAATTATTGTAAACTCGATTGCTATTGCAAATACAAAAGCTCTTATACCGTATTTAAGATATTTATGTTTGTAAGAATTTATCCTTCCGATTGAGTAAACGCTTTTTGTAAAAATCTGGTAAGTGGCTTCACTATCATCAAGGATAATTCCTAACTGGGCAGCATAATCTTCAGCAGATTTATATTTTATAATTCCACCGAAGAAAGTTGGAAGAATAGTTTTTTTTTCTTTCAGAACATTTTCTGTTTCTTTTATTCTGGGTGAGACAACACTTAACAGAAAGAAGATTGCAGTTAAAATGCCTCCAAAGTAAAAAAAGATTAATATAAATGTAAAAACCGTCGGCGGTATTTTAGTGTAATGAACAATAAAAAATACTGCAAACACACCGAGCAGTGAAAGCATTGTAAAAGCTTTTTGGTCCGCACGCTGTAAAATCTGCTGCTCACTTGAGAGTATTTCAAA
>JAUSIA010000205.1 GCA_030648225.1 Ignavibacteria bacterium
AAAAATAAACTAAAGTTTTTTTTCTCAAGGAATATCTACAACCAAACTGTGAATGCTTTGTGATAATATAAACAGATCATTATCATTATTTTCAATATGAAACTCGTTCTTTCTTATAATAGAAAAAACTAATCTTTCAAACCTGTCCAAAGGAATATGATTTAAAAGCCCTTTGGGAATTTCAAACCTTCCATCATCTCTTGTTTTTAACCTGTATAATGGAAATACTTTACCATTGCCTCTGTGCGATCCGCCAATAATAATTTCAAAATGTCCGGGCGCACCTGCATTCCAGCTTATGCTGCCAGCCAAATTGTTTCCTTGTCCTTCAAAACGAACTGTACCATTTATTTCAGAAGGAGTTGGGATATTGAAATGAACAGGATTACCTATAACAGGATCAAAATCAAAACTTACTGATGAGTTGTATCGAAAATTAAAATTATCATCCTGGTTTAATGGCTTATGATGGAGTACATGCCTAAAACCAAGAAGGGTATCTTTGATATTCCCTGTAATTCTATCTTTAAACCAGATTCTAAATTCTCTAAGTTTTGCTCTCTTAGTATTAAAATCAACATTACCTAATATCTGGGTATGGAATCCAATCAATCTTCCGTCAGGAGATAAAACTTGTGAACTATTGTCAAAGAAAATTGCTTGTGCATGAGAAGTTGAAAAAGTAGAATTTCTGTAGCTTGTCTTGATACCGCTTACAGTTATAATATTTGCAAAACCTCTGGATGGATTATAAATAACACCGGTTGAATCATAACCTGGGCTGTATATTTCATCCTCTGTATCTTCAGTGATTATTTCAATCTCTAAAGGATCTTCTTCCTGAATAAGTTCAGTGGGAGCCGGTTTATCGCATCCATTAATCATCAAAAGGATGATGAAAAGGATTAAATATTTTATTAAGGGTTTCATTTTATTCAAACATAATATTGATTGTTTATAATATCAATTCACAATAAAAATTCTCCCCCGCCCATAAAATGGGCAAGGGGAGAGAGAGGAACATTTAATTAGTCACGTTTAACAAAATATGGTATTCCCCACATTGAACTTTCTACGGGAGCTGCATCATCAAATATAACCAGCCTGGGGAATGCATTTATTACAGCATGGAAGAATCCATGAAATCCATGAGTTCTGAAAGTCTGCTCATATACTTTTTCATAACCACCGGCAACCTGTGTGGATGAAATAAATTCGAATCTTCTTTTATGTTTTTCACCACCGAACTTATTTCTTCCAAAGGTTACAGTTACAAAATCTTCCTCTTCATAAGCACTGAATAATTCAACTCTTACTAATACAGAGTCATGTCTTGGGATTATAGGAATATCTCTCCACCACCATAACCAGCCATGATGCCTTGACAGGTAATAATCATTTGGCGATTCAATAACTAAGGTGTCACCGTTTGGTAAAAAGATTGTTAGTTTCTTTATATCTATATTTGAAGAGAGAACGCCTCCTTCAGGCAGGGAAACCGCAGCAAGTCTCCAGTTAAGGAATGGGCGGGGTGTGTGTGCAACTTTTACAAAAATAAGGTTTCTTGTAACAGTTGCTGTAAAGATTTTCTGAATTACTGTATCAGGACTTGCAGCTCCGGAATCATAAGAAGCTGCTATGAAAAGAGTACCCTCATAAATTTTTGTTAATGTAGCATAAGCTGTATCGCCTTGTATATCTACATTAAGATTTCTGCTAACAAGATGAACTCTGTGCCATACTCTGAATGGATAAATCTGAGCCTGGATTTTCCCAAGTCCGAAATCCATGAATTCATCTTCATTATAAGCTTCATCAAAAGATTGAAGCGAAGAGTCTTCATCTGCAATTTTTTGCATTGCTTCCTGATCGGTTGTTGGTTCTGTATCTTCAGTATCTATTATAGAATCCTGACATCCGATAAGAAACATTAATGAAATAACAGTTAAGAGACTCAAAAATCGTCTCAGAGATCTGCGTTCAAAAAGAGATTTCAACATTTCCATTTTAGTTACTCCTTTTTTGTTTTTAGTTTGATTAAAAATCCTCTTCTCTTTGATTTCTTATTAGTAAGATTTATGCCAGCCTTTAGCTTTTTCTTAAGTTCTTTTATTTTCAATATTTATAATTAAGTATGCGTTTAATATATTGCATGGCAATCACAAGTAAGTTGCATGGAATCATATTCCCAGTCATTCTGTGGTTAACTTAACCATAATTTTTCTAAACTAAATTTAGGAGGATTCATGTGGAAAGAGTTTAAAGAATTTGCAGTAAAAGGGAATGTTCTTGATATGGCTGTTGGTATTATAATTGGCGCTGCTTTCGGAACAATTGTGCAATCTTTGGTAAAGGATGTTATTATGCCCCCAATAGGTTTGCTTTTAGGTAATGTTGATTTTTCAAATCTGTTTATTGTATTAAAGTCTGGACCGGAAATCCCAGAGCCATATGCTTCAGTTGATGCTGCTCAGAAAGCCGGTGCAGTTACAATAAACTATGGATTATTTATTAATGCTGTAATAAGTTTTTTAATTGTAGCCTTTGCTGTATTCTTAATAATTAGAACATTTAACAAACTAAAAAAGAAGGAGGAGGCTCCTGCTGCTACGCCTACAGAAAAAGAATGTCCTTATTGTTTTTCAAAAATTCCTTTAAAAGCCATAAAATGTGCTCATTGTACATCAGTACTGAGTGTTTAGGGATTCTTTAAAATTTTAATTTCCTCCGGGGTTAACTCTCTGACTTTACCCGGAGGTATATTACCAGGAAGAATATTTTTTATTCTCACTCTTACAAGCCTTAATGTAGGACAACCTACAGCAGCAGTCATTTTTCTTACCTGCCTGTATCTGCCTTCTGTAACTGTAACACTTAACCAGCACACAGGTTTATTTTTTCGCGGGAATACCGGAGGTTTTCTCGGTGGAAACTGCGGGTCATTAATAATTTTTGCTTTTGCAAGCAGAGTCTTTTTCCCTTCTATGATTACACCTTCTTCTAACTTTCGCAGGTCTTCTTCTGATGGAATTCCTTCAACTTGAGCATAATATTCTTTTTCATGTCTGTTTACCGGGTTCAATAAAAAATCCACCATTTCTTTATCATTAGAGAGAAGAAGCAATCCTTCACTGTCCAAATCTAACCTGCCTACCGGGTAAACATCTTTAGGAAAATTATAGAATCCTGAAAGAGTTTTCCGGTTGAGCTTATCTGTAAACTGAGATAACACTCCGTACGGCTTATTTAGGATATAGTAAAATAAATTTTTATCCATATTTGGAACTGATGCTGATTAAAATGAGTCTCAATAATACTTTTTTTTTCTTAACTCAGGTTTGGTTAATTTGACATCTTAAATTTAAGAGATAAAGTAGAACTATAAAAACTTGGTATGTCATTCAGGGAACAGCAAAAATATATTGAAGCACTGAAAAAGTTTGAAAGAAATTTTGACAGGAAGGAAACTGAAGAGTTTAAAATGTTCCTAAAGAGGTATAAAGACGATGAGGATTTTGATACTCTCTCAATGAAAAGACTTAAAGAACTTTATGATAAGTGCAATAAACCTGTAGATAAAAGTAAGTACGATTCTTTCTTTAAAAAGAAAGATGAGTGAATATTTTCCCTCAAATTGTATTTCCAAATTGCCCCGACATTTATGTCGGGGGAGAAAATGAGCACAAAGATCCGGGCTTTAGCCCAAATTGTTTTTTGAAATTGTGGCTAAAGCCAAAAATTTTTTTTGATTATTATTCCACGACCTAAAGAGACTGTGTCAAAATTCTAAATATGCCGGTAGTCGCAACCTTCAGGTTGCGAAATAAAACTGTTATCGCAGGCTGAAGCCTGCGGCTACCATCAATATTTTTATTTTCACACAGTCTCTAAAGGTCGTGGCTATTCATACTTTATATAATTTTAGTTAATAAACAATTTTGATTTCTTTTTTCAATTTGAGGTTTTAATGAATTATAAGCTTTTAAAGCGAATTATTGGTGCAGCCGTTTTTCTTTTCTCAGCGATTGTTTTGTTTATGACAGTTCAGCCCTCGGTTTCTTTTTGGGACTGTGGTGAGTTTATAGCTGCCGGTCATTATCTGCAGGTCCCTCATCCTCCGGGAACTCCATTCTATTTAATAATCGGGCGAATATTCTCAATGATTCCTTTTGCTGAAAATATAGCTTATAAGTTCAATATTATTTCGGTTCTGTCCAGTGCTTTTTCTGTTTTCTTCCTTTACC
>JAUSIA010000211.1 GCA_030648225.1 Ignavibacteria bacterium
AATCTTCATACTTGTTGTTTCTTTTATTTGCAACCGCATCTTCAAGATAATCAATTGCATCTTCAAGCCTGTTTTCTGCTGTATAAGATTCCCCAATCCAGTATAAAGCTGTACCTGAGTGTTCACTGTCTGGATATTCATAAAGGAGTCTTTCAAATCTTGCCCTTGCTTTTGAATACTGTTCCGAATCGAAATATAGTTCTCCAAGTTTGTAAAGTGCTCTATCCCTGTAATTGGAAGTATGAAAATTATTAACAAGATATTCAAAACCAGCGGAAGCTGCATCTTCATCAACAAGATTCAGCAGAGCATCTGCAGAATAAAATTTTGCAGTTGCATAAAGTTCATCTTTTAAATCATATTCAGAAAAGAATTTATCAAACAACCTGTAAGCTTCAGAATAGAGTGAAGAATTATAAGCATTCATCGCTTCAGAAAATATTTCCGATGGCTCCTGGGAAAAAAGATTTAACTGTAATAAAAATAAGCTTAAGAAAATTATTTTTTTCATTTAACTTTTAACAACATCATAAAGAATGATAGAAAAAATTCCTCCGGAAATACCCGGCTCTACTTTTTTAAAAGACAAAATATTTACAGTCCTTGCTTTAAATAATGTTCCTGTTTCGGTTGCCCAAGTATCTGCACAAACTGATGCTACCATAGAAACGTAAACTATATAAAAAAGTTCCAAAGAATAAAAATAATTTAATATTACCAAAACAGAGGCTAATCCACCGTTAGCTAAAACCTGCAGATGATCTCTTTCATCTGATTTTTCAAAATATGATTCAACTGATTCATTTTTACTCTTTCTGAACTTTGATAAGAGACTTGATAAAACAAAAAATGTTACAATCGGTAAAGTCCACTGCCAGGTTCCGAATGTGTAAATAATAAGTGCAAGAAAAAAAGCTGCAATAATTCCTGAGATTGTTAGCAGCTTTAAACGGTAAGAACTTAAGGAGATTGCTGATGTGAGAATTATTCCAAAGATAAGATTAATGATTAAATTATCAGTTTGATTGAGGATGTTCAAATAAAACTCTGTCTCTTTATTGTTTTAAGCATATATCAGAATTCAGTCGCAAATATAGAGTTATGAGAAAGTTAAGTCAAGGTATTTTGTTAAATAAGGGATTCACTTAAAGAATAATCTTAAATGTAATACCTTTCTAAGACAAGAAATTTCTCAAGGATCTTTCTTCCAAAAGAAGTATAAGAATTGTTTCCTAAAATCTTTAATGAGTCAATCAATTTAGAAATAAAAGACATTTTTATTCCTAACCTATAAGCTCCAATTATATGTGAATATAATTGATTTTCATATTTTAGAACTGTCATCATAGCGATAATGGCTAATTCTCTTTCTTTCAGGTTCAATTGATGTCTGCTTAAAACTTTTCCATATCCTTCAACAACAAGCCAGTCTGCCAGTTCGGGAGAGAATGAGTTAACATTTTCAATCAACTTCTCATACTTATCACCATAAATTTTTCTGCAGGTTTTCTCTCCTCTTCTTTTTAACTCTGAATATGATTGTATTTTACTTTTCTTTTTTATAGAGATTGGAAAAATTTCTTTAAATAATTTTAAAGAGATTAATGCTGAAGGAAATCCTGCGAATAAATAACTTTGCAATAATACTTCATAAATCTTTTTTGCGGGAATTCTTTTTTCTTTAGCTAACAGAAGAAATTTCTTAAATAATTTTTCTTTTCGCAATACAGATGAAGCAGCGATGAGTGGAAGAATAAAACGGGTAGGAATATTTTCAATAATCATTAAAATAAAAACCCCCGCCTATGCGAGGGTTTAAAAAGATTTTCTTTTATTTCAATAAGCTTAATTCATATTCAGCAGCTTTCTTATATGCTTCATCGTTCTTTGCCAGGCTGAACATTTCTTTTGCTTTGATTAAATCACCCTTACTTTTATAAGCTAAGCCCAAATAATAATAGGGACCGCCTTCACTGATGTTTGCTTTATACTTAAGAGCATTTTCAGCAGCCGCAATTGTTTTATCAAATTCTTTTGACTCAGAATATAGTTTTGCAAGCAGAAGATAAGCTTTATCATAATTATCATTTTCAACTGCTTTCTGAAAATATTCTACAGCCTTTGTCTTATTACTCTTTGAAGCAGCATCTCCTAACATAGTATAAGCACGGGAAAGATTAAATTTTGCAGTTGATATTACTGAAGTATCCTTTGACATCTGAACTACTTTTTCATAATTAGCAACAGCAGACTCAAAATTTCCCATAGAATAATAGATACTTCCTAAAGCATTATAAGAACCTTCAAAATCAGGTTTAAGTTTTATGCACTCATCAAGAGCAACTTTTGCACTATCTAATTCATTAGCTCTCTTATAAGCAACTCCTTTTTGATAATAAATCCTGTAGTCTTTTTTAATGTTAAGTGCCTTATCATACAGTGTAATAGCATCTTTAAAATTACCTGCCTTTAACAGCTTATTGCCTTCGTTATAAAATGAATCTGCTTCAGAATTCTGAGCAGATGAGTAATTTAATCCAAGGGCTAAAAATAAGAGGCAATAAGATATAAATGATCTTTTCATTAGATCTTCCTTCTCTTTAATTAATTATAGATTGCGTTGATTTAGTGCGGAAGACGGGACTTGAACCCGCACGCCAATTAAGGCACTACCCCCTCAAAGTAGCGTGTATACCAATTTCACCACTTCCGCAAAATTCGAAGATAAAAATAAATTTGCTCAGACTGAAAAGCAACTCTTAGATGAGTATTTAATACAAACAATAAAGAATAATGTTCCGTTTAATCCTTCAATCTCTTCTTCTTCATGAATAACATATCCCTTATCTCTTCTCTGAAGCGTCTTTCAAATAGAGTTAGCTCAGCTATTTGCTTATAGGTAAGAATATCTGAGAGGGAATCAAAAAATCTCTTCTTCTCTTGTTCTAATTTTTGTTGTGTTGAAAAATAACTATCAGTTAATTTTTTTAATTCAGGGTCATTATCATCTTTTGCTGAAGAAATTTTATCTTTAATTTTATCACGTTTTGAATCAAGCTCATCGAATAATTCTTTCATTTTTTGCTGATGTTCATTTCGCCTTGTAAAGAACTTGATTGCTGTATCTTCATCCAAATTCAGGACTTCAAGAAGCTTGATTTTTTCAAGAGCTTCTATTTTTTCCCTTGGCTCATCTTTTCTATCTCTTTGCGCAAAAGTGAAGCAGGAAAAAAATAAAATGACTGACAGAGATAAGATCCAATTTTTCCCCCGACTAGTCGGGGATTTCATTATATTCAACATTTTAACCTCAATTAAAATCTTCCTTTATTAAACTATTATATAAACCTTCTATTTCTTCTTCTGAAAGTTCGTTAAGTATATTATTAAATTCATTGCTTGTAACATCAACCAAATAATCACCCGGATATCCACTAAGATTTAATTCATTAACTATCATTGAATTGAAAAGAGAATAATATTCTTCGGGAATGTTTTCAGTTAACTGAGAAGTTGTTAAATCCTGGGAATAATTATTTAAATAATTATT
>JAUSIA010000214.1 GCA_030648225.1 Ignavibacteria bacterium
AGTAAACTCCGGTGCCTGGGATCCTTCGGTAAGTTTAGTTTGTGAAAATGATGTAACTGCAAAAATTATCACAAACAAAAGCAATGTTTTTATTCCTGTTTTCATATTTACTCTTTTAATCTTTTTCTATTGTTCTTGAAAAAATAAAATCAACATTCTTTAACATTTTTTTATCATCAAAGATTTCATTGATTTCTTCTTCAGTAAAATATTTTCTTGCTTCTTGAGAATTTAATAGTTCAGTTTTCAGGTGTTTATTTTTATCTGACCAAACATCCATTGCGTGTGTTTGTACAATTTTATAGGCTTCTTCTCTTGTTATACCTTTGTTCACCAAATGTAACATAATAGTCTGTGAAAAAACAAGACCACGAGTAAGTTCCAGGTTCTTTAACATATTTTCGGGGTATATAATTAGATTCGCAATGAGTTTTGTAGCAAGATCAAGCATATAATCCAGAGCAATGCAGCTATCAGGAATAATTATTCTCTCAACAGATGAATGAGAAATATCTCTTTCATGCCAGAGTGCAACATTTTCTATAGATGCCAAAGCATTCCCTCTTAATATTCTTGCAAGTCCTGTTATTCTTTCACTAACAATCGGATTTCTTTTATGCGGCATCGCAGAAGAACCCTTTTGACCTTTGGAAAAAAATTCTTCTGCCTCAAGAACTTCAGTTCTTTGCAAATGTCTTATCTCAACAGAAATTTTTTCAAGAGTTGCACCGATGATTGAAAGAGTTGTTAAAAACTCTGCATGTCTGTCTCTTTGTATAACCTGTGTTGAAACAGGTGCCGGTTTTAATCCAAGTTTTTTACAAACATACTCTTCAACTTTTGGAGAAAGATGTTCAAAAGTTCCAACTGCACCTGAAATTTGCCCAACGCTAATAACTTCAATAGCATTTTCAAGTCTATTAATATCTCTTTTTACTTCTTCAAACCAGTTTGCAAATTTTAAACCCATTGTTGTTGGTTCAGCATGGATTCCATGAGATCTTCCAACACAAACTGTATTTTTATGTTCAACGGCTCTTTTTCTTAAAGCTTCTTTTAATTCTTTTAATCTTTTATGAAGAAGTTCACCAGCGGTTTTCATCTGGCAGGAAAGGGTAGTATCAAGAATGTCTGAAGAAGTCATTCCATAATGTATATGTCTTGATTCCGGTCCAACATATTCTGCAACATTTGTAAGAAAGGCAATTACATCATGTTTAGTTATTTCTTCAATCTCAAGAATTCTTTTAACATCAAATTTTGCTTTACTCTTAATTACTTCAACATCTTCTCTTGGTATTTCTCCCAATTCGCTTCTCGCTTCACAGGCAAGAATTTCAATTTTAAGCCAGGTATTAAATTTAAATTCATCTTCCCAAACAGAGCCCATCTCAGGAAGAGTATATCGCTGAATCATCTTTTCTCCAGGGTCATCTTTTTTGTTAGAAGTTCATCATCTCTGACTATTTTTAAAGTAATGGTCTGTCCTGTTCAAAGAAGAGATTTTCAGGATTATTCTTATTATAAAAATAAAAAATAAAACTTGCAGATAGTACCACCACTATTGCTAATATAAATATATTAGTTAATTTTTTGTTCATCTTTGCCTTTTAAGAATTTTTTTTTTGTTGTTTAATATTTCCATAAGCGGATCTAAATGTTTAACAAAAATAATCATCATTAAGCCAGTAGAAAATAATATTAGAGATGGAATACTTTCAGCTTGCGGAAAAGAATATTTAAATACTATTTCTGCAGTGCTGAATAAAATTACTAATGTAGCTCCGGAAGCCCAGGCATTAGCAAAAATAATATCCTTTTTCATTAAAAAAATTATTAGCCAGATTATACACCAAACTATTGGAAGAACAGGAAATAGTAAAGCGGTTCCCCCGGTAGCTGTGGTAAGTCCTCTTCCTCCTTTAAACTTTAACCAGGGATTATAACAATGGCTGAAAACTGCAAAGAATAATGCAAGTGCAGGATAAATAAAATTTACCGGAAAAATTAATAAAGATAGATATACACTTAACAATCCTTTCAGAGCATCAATTAATAAAACAATTGCACCAAGCGCTTTTGATTTAGTAACATCAAAAGTATTCATAGCTCCAACATTCCCGGAACCTTGGGTAGTAATATCCAGGTTCCTGATTTTTTTAAGCAGCAGGTAAGCTGTAGGAAAGGAACCAAGCAAATAACCAATTAGAGAACTAAAGAGATATTCCATTAAAGAAAAATGATTTTGAATTGATTCAAATTTACTAAAAAATAATCGGGCAGGAAATGTATAGTTTTCCGAGAACAAAAGATCTGATTGATTCGGTAAAAAGGTTGAATATTAAATCGACCATTAATTTTTTAGCTGAGGATTATATTTTTCTATTAACTCTAATATAAAATAAGTTGGGACAACAACTCCTAAACCGGCAAGAAATGGAATAGCACCATTAAGTTTGATTGTTTTCATAAATGGAATTGTTTATAAGGGTCTTACATGTTTATTTAGAATTTATAAATATCTCATTAAACTCTTTAAAAGTACCATCAAAATAGGAAACGTTGTGAAAAGCTTCTTTTGCTATCGCTTCAGCAACTTGCTTTGCCTGTAAACCATTATTACCAAACACAATAATTCGTGTATTGTGATCTTCCATAGGAAGCCTGCCATCATCTTTTGCAGCTTTTAGCTCCCCAACATCTTTCCCGGGAAGAATTTTATTTTGCGGTATGTTACGTGTATCCTTTAATGAACTTTTATTAAACTCATCTGAATTTCGTCCATCTATAAATACAGCAGTTTTATCATTCTGTATTACATGTTTTATTCCATCAGGCTCAATCTCCATAACTTCACCCAAAGCTCTCCATACTGGTGCACCCAGCTGATACCTTTTCACATTAGTAAAACCATCTGAGATTAGATCTTCTGCAACACGTTTGCTCTTTCCGCAGAAGGGTCCATTACAGTAAAGAATTATTTCTTTCTTTTTATCACTGTTTACTAATCTTGTTATTTCCGCAACATCAGAAGTATATTGAAACATTGACATCCCCGGTTTTGGCGCAACATTAAACGAGCCTGGTATATGACTGATTGAGTATTCGAGATGAGGACGTATATCTAATAAAAGTGCTTTGCCTTTGGCAAGTATTGATTTCAATTCTTCAGTTGAAATTTCAGGAGTTTTTGGATTTGATTCTCCAATGGTAGCATTAAATATTGTTAACTGCTGGTTATTGTCTTTGGTTTGAGCATGAAGATTAAATTGATGTAATAACAATAGTATAACCAGTAAAGAAAGCATTAAGTTGTTGAAAATTTTATACATATCATTACCTCGTTTATAATCAAAAGCTTTTTAATTGATCTGGTTCACTTAGATTTATTTGTAATACAAAATTAGACATTGAACATTTAGATATAAGTTTGAGGCGCCGGTCGGATTCGCCCGCCTAAGGCGGGTTGCAGACCTTCACCTTAGACTTTCTGTATTACAAATTTAGTTTCTTTAAATACTCTCTGCCTGCACCTGTCTTGTAAAACTTTTCTCTGTTTTGGGCCTCTATTTTATTTTCAAAACCCTCAATATGAATTAATTCAAGAGGTCTTCTACTTTTAGTTGATTTAACTAAACCTGTGTTATGTTCTTTAATCCTTCGCTCAAGATTTTCGGTTAAACCAATATATCTTTTTAGATCTTTTAGACTTTTTAAGATATAAACAGTAAACATTTAGATTAGATGAAATTGGAGGCGCCGGTCGGATTCGAACCGACGAATAAAGGTTTTGCAGACCTT
>JAUSIA010000228.1 GCA_030648225.1 Ignavibacteria bacterium
AAGAACCTCACCTACTATAATTTCTTCGACAGGTTTGGCAAGCTTATAACCGCCGCTTTGTCCCCTTGTGGATTCAATAAAGCCACTAAGACGAAGGGTTCTTAAAAGTTTTGCAACGTTTGCTGTAGATAGACCTTCTAAATCGCTTATTTCCGGAATGGTAAGTCCGTTTGGAGATTTGGACTTACCAATCCTGAGCAAGCATCTTAAACCATATTCTTCCTGAGAGCTGAATTTCATATTATTACAATCCTTGAACTACCATTGTTCTTGAACCCCGATTATCATCGGGGAAAGCTTTATTTAACCTTTAAATAACGGAATTTTTGATCCACACATCTTTGCATATTCAATCTTTGCAAAATCTTCCGGGCTAATGGAAGGACCTTTGTTTGAGCAAACCTCATCAAATACTTCCCTAAGAGTTTCAGCTATTTCTATTTTGTTTCTCCCCTCAATATCATATCTCTGCATAAAATAAATAAGCTCTCCATTTTTAAATAAAGCAATACTTGGAGAAGAAGGAGGAAAATTTGTAACGTATTGTCTAATTCTATCAACTGCTTCTCTCTCCATTCCTGCAAAACCAGTATATAGTTTATCAGGAATAGTAGTATGCTGAAGTGCAAGCGATACACCAGGACGTGCACTTCCTGCTGCACATCCGCATACAGAGTTAATCATTACTAAAACTGTTTTATCATCTTTAACATTAATTGCATTGTCAATTTCCTCCGGTGTTTTCAATTCATTGAAACCTACAGCAACAAGTTCATCTCTCATCGGCTGTACAGATTCAGGGTCATACATCGGGGGTCGCGAAATAATATTGAACATTTTTACTCCTGTTTTTTTTATTTATACTAAAACTCTTTCTCTTATTTTCTTAATCGTACTCGTAATCCTAATCCTAATTGAATTACGATTAAGAGTACAATTATGATTACGATTATTTAATTACAACAAACCTAATTCCAGTTTAGCAACATCAGACATCATCTCTTTATCCCATGGGGGATTCCAGACAAGTTTAATTTTTACATCATTTATATCCGGTATATTTCTTATTCTTGCTTCAACTTCGCCCGGCAGTGAACCAGCAACCGGACAGGCAGGTGAAGTTAATGTCATCTTAATTTCAACATTTGCTTCATCATCAATACCAATTTCATAAATTAATCCAAGCTCAAAAATGTTAACTGGTATTTCCGGATCATAACAACTCTTTAATGCTTCAATTACTTTTTCTTCTAAAACCTGTTTACTTACTTCAACCATTAATTAAACCTAATTTATTCTGTCTTTACAGTTTTATCATCATTCTTTAATGCAGATAACATTGTATGCCAGGCAAGACTTGCGCATTTAACTCTTATAGGAAATTCTTTTACTCCTGCAAGAACAGCTAACTTACCTAACTCTTCAATGCTTTCATCTTCATCCAGCTTTCTTGTTATCAGGTCATGAAATTTTTCGAATAATTTTTTTGCTTCTTCAATAGTTTTTCCTTTTACAACAGTGCTCATTAAAGATGCTGATGCTTTGGAGATGGCACAACCTGATCCCTGGAATGAAATATCTTTTACAATACCATTTTCAACATCTAAAAAAATATCAATCTTATCTCCGCATAAAGGGTTGTATCCTTCTGCAGTTCTGTTTGCTGTCTCAAGTTTCTTAAAGTTTCTCGGACTTTTATTATGATCCAATATTACCTGCTGGTAAAGTTCTCTGAGTTCCGAATTAAGCATTAAAAAACCTCTATTACTTTTTTCAATGCATCAACAAGTACATCAACTTCTTCTAATGTATTGTAAAGACCAAAAGATGCTCTTGAAGTTGCAGGAATATTATATCTCTGCATTATGGGCTGCGTACAGTGATGACCTGTTCTTACAGCAATTCCTTCATAGTCAAGAAAAGTACCAATATCATGAGGATGAATATTATCAAATATGAAAGAGATAACTGCAGATTTATGTTTTGCATTTCCTAAAATCGCTAGCCCGGGAACTTCTTTTAATCTCTGTGTTGCATAATCAAGCAAAGCTCCTTCGTGAACTGCAATTTTATCTATTCCTATTGAAGCCACATAATCAATCGCAGAACCAAGCCCGATAGCTCCGGCAATGTTTGATGTTCCTGCTTCAAATTTAAATGGAAGCTCATTAAAAGTTGTTTCTTCAAAAGTAACTTTGGATATCATATCACCACCGCCCATAAAAGGAGGCATAGATTCCAGAATATTTTCTTTCCCATAAAGAATACCAATACCAGTGGGTCCATAGAGCTTATGTCCTGAGAAAGCTAAAAAGTCACAGTCAAGTTTCTGAACATCAACCGGCAAATGGTTTACAGACTGAGCAGCATCAAGTAAAACGGGGATATTATTTTTATGTGCAGCTTCAATAATTTGCTTAACAGGATTTATTGTACCAAGAGAATTAGAAACATATACAACGGATATTAGTTTCGTTTTATTAGAAATGAGCTTAAGAAAGTCATCAAAAATAATTTCACCATTATCATCAATAGGAATAATTTTAAGCTTTGCTTTTTTCTCATTGCAAAGAAGCTGCCAGGGAACAATGTTGGAATGATGTTCCATATTGGAGATAATTATTTCATCTCCTTCTTTAATATTCTTCCTGCCAAAAGAATGAGCAACAAGATTTATACTTTCAGTTGTTCCTCTTGTAAAGATTATTTCTTTTTCGCTCTTTGCATTAATAAAATTCTTTACTTTTATTCTTGCTTCTTCAAATGCATCTGTTGCAACCCCGCTTAAATAATGCACACCTCTGTGAATGTTTGAATTCATTGAAGTGTAATACTTATTCAAAGTATCAAGAACCTGCTGAGGCTTTTGAGTTGTAGCTGCATTATCAAGATAACAAAGAGTTTTTTTTCTTACTTTTATTTTTAAGATAGGAAAATCCTCACGTATTCTATAAACATCATAGATACTTTTTAATTCCTGTACAGCCGGTTCCTGTTTAAAAGTCATTACTTACTCTCTTCCGATGGATTGAATTTTCCGGATAAAATTTCTTCAATATAGTTTCGCACTGCTTTCACTTTTATAGATTGGATAACATCAATTGCAAAAGCATGGATAAGGATTGCACGTGCTGTTTCTTCACCAAGTCCTCTTGATTTAAGATAGAACATTGCATCTTTATCGAGCTGACCAATTGTAGCGCCATGAGAACATTTAACATCATCTGCAAAAATCTCAAGCTGCGGTTTTGTATTTACCAGAGCTTCCTGCGAAAGAATAATATTATTATTCTCCTGGAAAGCATTGGTTTTCTGAGCATCAGGTCTTACTATAACTTTCCCGTTGAAGACTCCCCGGGATGCATGATTGAGAATGCCTTTGTAATGCTCATGGCTGTTGCAATGAGGTTTTGCATGATCAATTAATGTATGCACATCAAACAACTGGTTATCTTCTGTAATGAATAAACCATTCAGTTTGCATTCTCCGCCTTCATCATTAAACTTGGAATTAAAATCATTTCTTGCGAGTGATGCACCAAGAGAAATAAAATGAGAAGAAAAATTACTTGCTCTCTCCTGGTCAATATCCATTCTACCGATATGGAATGCTGATTTGCTTTCTTCCTGTAATCTTAAATGATCTACAACAGCATTCTCACCAACAACAATTTCTGTAACTGTGTTTGTGAAATAAATTCCAGAGTTAATGCTGACAAAATGTTCAATTATTGTAACCTGGGAATTTTTTTCTGCAACAAAAAGATTTCTCGGCTGGATTAAAAGCTTTTCATCTTTTGATGCCGTTATAAAAAGAATATGAATTGGCTGTTCAACAATTTTACCTTCGGGAACATGAATCAACACGCCATCTTTAGTAAAAGCTGTGCTGAGAGATGTAAAGATATGCTTGCTGAAATCTGCATATTTCCCAAAGTGTTTTTCAACTAAAGGAGAATTTGAAGAGATAGCTTTTGCAATGCTGTTTACTTCAACACCTTTTGGTACTTCATTAAGTGCTGTCAGTTCTTCAGAATAATGCCCGTTAACAACCACAACAACATTTGATTCAAGACTTTCAAACAGGAAATTTTTGATCTCTTCTTTTGCTAAAGTTTTTTTATCAAGACTTGGAATAAAATTATGCTGAAGAAGCGGAGCAATGCTTGTGTATTTCCATTCCTCATCTTTTGTAGTTGGAAAATTAAGTTCTGAAAATTTATTAAATGCTTCTTTTCTTAAACTATTAATTGAAGAAAATCTATCCCCATTAAGGCTGTTTTCAAACAGCACATAATTTTTCAGATACCAGTTCTTAATTTCAGGTGATTGATTCATTGTACTCTTCGCTGTTAATATTCCTTTTTTATTTTAATTATTAATCTTATTCTTAATCGTAATCATAATCCTAATCGGATTAATCGAGTAAGATTAAGAGTACGATTACGATTAAGGTCTTTTATCTTGAACTTGCTCTTGCTCTTGAACTTACACTTGCTCTTGAACCTGAACTTCTTTAACCCAGTCGTAGCCTTTTTCTTCAAGTTCAAATGCTAATTCTTTGCCTCCTGATTTAACAATTTTTCCCTGGTAAAGAACATGTACAAAATCCGGGATGATATAATTCAAAAGACGCTGATAGTGAGTAACTACAACAACAGCATTCTCTTTTGATTTAAGAGTATTAACTCCGTTGGCAACTATCTTTAATGCATCAATATCAAGTCCCGAATCGGTTTCATCAAGAATTGCAAATTTAGGTTCAAGCACAGCCATCTGGAAAATTTCGTTTCTCTTTTTTTCGCCGCCGGAAAAACCTTCATTAACAGACCGACTTAAAAGCTGCTGATCAAGCTCAACGAGTTTTGTTTTCTCTTTAATTAGAGAAAGAAATTCCATTGCATCAACTTCTTCAAGTCCTCGATGTTTGCGTATTTCATTAAGAGCAGTTTTTAGAAGATTTATATTGCTCACTCCAGGAATTTCAACAGGATACTGAAATGCGAGAAAGATACCTTCTCTTGCCCTGTCTTCAGGAGACATTTCAAGAAGATTCTTTCCTTCATAAATTATTTCACCTTTAGTAACTTCATATTCTTCTCTTCCTGCAAGAATCTGTGCAAGTGTACTTTTACC
>JAUSIA010000238.1 GCA_030648225.1 Ignavibacteria bacterium
ATGATCGATATAATCCAGATTTACCGGTTCTTGTGATAGATCCAATAGGAGACGGTGGTATTGCAGATATAAAAGAAATACGGGGAACGGTTATAAATAATAACCTGGAAATTGAATATGTTTTTGCAGATGGTATAAATATTTCAGATTCACTGATTGCTGTTATATATCTCGATATAGACAGAAATCCATTAACAGGAGCTACCGATCCTTTTTATTATCATGATTTAGGTGTTGATTACTTTGTTGACTACTTCCCGATTTTTTTTGGAAATCAAATTGTAATTTTTGAATATGCAACAGGAAATCAATACAGCGTTCCTTATAATATTAACGGTACCACAATCTCTTATAGTGTACCCCTTTCAATTTTAGGTAATGATGATGGTGAAATGGATTTATTAGCAGTTGCTGGTCATTACAGTGTTGCTGATATTGATTGGGCTCCGGATGAAGGTCATATAACACTGGCAGATGCTTTTTGGTTAAGTGAAAATCCCACATCGGGAATAATACAACCTGGCGGCAATGCTGTTATAGAAATTACTGCAAACACCAAACAGTTAATTGGCGGAAACTATTTAGCAATGATAAATTTTTCCAGCAATGATCCGTTAAATCCTTCTTTAGAAGTTCCATTTACAATGCACCTTACAGGGGTACCTCAAATAACTCTTTCCGATGATACACTTGATTTTGGTGAAACTTATATCGGTTATTACAATTCTTTATCCTTTACTATTTCAAGTGTCGGAACAGATTCACTTATTGGAAATATTATTTCAAGTGATCCCGAGTTTATCTTAGTTGATTCTGCATTTGCATTACCTGTTGGTGGTATTAAAAATATTGAAGTACAATTTCATCCTGTCGATACTGGATTTTCGACAACTACTTTAATGATAAACTCTAATGCCGGAATGGTTCCTTTAAATATTTATTTAACTGGTATTGGTGTAATAGCTCCCAATATTCTTACAGATACAACTTCATTTTACTTTGCTGCTAATACCGGAGATACGTTGCAATCATATTTTACAATATTCAATTCGGGTGGCAGTGATCTTACAGTTGAAATAAGTGATCAGGCTATAAACAGATCTTCGGAAAGATTATTCGGTGCAGAATTCAATACTATATATGAAATAGATCCAAAAGATGGAAGTATACTTAATAGTTTTTTGCTCCAACTTTAACCAGTGGAGGACCAACAGCTTTAGCTTTTTCTGGTAAATATTTATTCTTTACAGATGCATTCAATACTTCCGATATTTTTGTGTTGGATCCTCAGACAGGCAGTACAATTACATCATTTACAGCCCCAAGTGCCAGTATTGATGGGCTTGCATATATAGAACCATTTCTTTATGCATCAGATTTTTCTTTTTCACAAATATATAAACTGAATCCGGAAAATGGTTCAATACTTCAAACTCTGTTTCCTCAGGTTTCAATTGGAGGCGGATTAGACGGTGGTGAAGATAGATTATTTGCCAGCGATTTCTCCTTAAATATATATGAGCTAAATCCTGATAACGGCTCATTGATAAATTCATTTCAAACTCAGCAGGTAACCTATGGAATTGGTTTTACAGGAGAAAGAATTTTTACAAGTGTACCAGGGTTCGGTATTGATGAATATGATCCAAATACCGGTCAATTTATCAGGACTCTTTCAAGCACCGGTTATTCTGCTTTAGCAGGCGGAGGAAATCCGGATGCCGAGTGGTTGACTGAAACTCCAAATCTTGTAACTATTCCGGCAGGTGGAAATGCTGAAATAAACATTACAGTAAGTGCAAATGAATTATCAATAGGTCAATACAGCGCACAAATAGTTTTAGAATCAAATGATCCTGATTCAACTACTTTAACAATACCTGTTACTCTGGATATTATTACGGGAGTTGGAAATGAAGAAGAACTTCCAAAATCTTATTCTTTACACCAGAATTATCCTAATCCATTTAACCCGGCTACAACTATAAAATATGAATTGCCTAAAGAAGTATATGTCGTATTAACTGTTTATAATATTCTGGGTCAGGAAGTTGAAACTTTGGTTAATTCTGTTCAACAAGCTGGAAGATATGAAATATATTGGGATGCTTCCGACCTCGCAAGTGGTTTTTATATTTACAGGATTGAAGCAGGAGATTTTGTTGAAGCTAAGAAATTAATTCTGATGAAGTAAATTAAATGGAGAGACGCCTCGATAAAAGACCTCTTCGAAAAACAAAAAGGAGTGGAAAATGAAATATGTTGTTAATCTTTTTCTTCTTATAGTATTTGTTTTTTTGGAAAGCATTTATCCCCAGGATAATTGGTTCTGGCAGAATCCATTACCACAAGGAAATCATATTCGGAAAATTATTTCAATTGATGAAAACACCGTTGTTGCTGGAGGTTTAAATGGAGTTTTCTTAAAATCTACAAACAAAGGAGGAGATTGGGAAATATCTTATCTAGGTGAAAATTCATTAATGGTAACAAGTTTAAGATATTTTCCCTCAGACAATTCATTACTTGCATTGGTTCTTAGCTTTTCTTTTGGTACAACACTATATAAATCTGATGATAATGGGTTAACCTGGGATTCTATATTTACTTTTACAAACATAGGTATTGGTGATATTGACAAAAATTCTGAGAATGTTTTATACGCTGTAGGAAGCTTTGGTAAAATTTATAAATCTTATGATAATGGTTATAATTGGGATACTATTCCTTCAGTTACTAATGAGTCTTTATTAGCAATAAATTTTTATGATAATCAAAATGGATTTATTGTCGGAAGAGATGGAACAATTTTAAAGAGTTCTGATAATGGAAATACCTGGTCAAATATTCAATCAGGAATTTTAGAAGATTTACTTTCTTTAGATTTTATAGATTCAATGAATGGAATTACTGTAGGACAGGATAATTCGATTCTTAAAACAACTGATGGCGGAATAAACTGGGTAGTAAAAGCTGTTCAATTAATTAATCCTAATGGTCAATTATTAGATGTGCAATTCATAGACTCAGTTAACATAATAGCTGTCGGTGGTAGTGATGATTTTTTTGGTGGAGAAAATCCGACCGTAATCAGATCAAGTGATGGTGGTGAAAACTGGATAGAAATATCCTCTCAATTTCAAAGGGGCATAAGCAGTTTATCATTTATTGATACTAATAATGGATTGTGTGCAGGATTCTCAGGTGGAATTTATAAAACGGAAAATGCTGGGTCTGATTGGTCTAAAATTACAACCGGGACTTTACCAGATTTTTATGATCTATGTTCTATAGATTCTTTAGAATTTTATGCTACTGGTTCTGACCATGTATCTTTCACCAACATCTTATTATATACAAACAACGGAGGTATAAATTGGTATCAAAAAAATATTCCCAACTTTTTGAATGTAAGAGGAATAGATTTTATCAATTCGGAATATGGGATAATAGTCGGTGATACTTTAATTTATTATACATCTGATGGGGGAAATATTTGGAATCCCTCTTATGTTAGTGCAACAACTTATCTAAAGGATGTAATTTTTATTGATGATAATAAAGTTTTAGCAATCGGCGGTGAAGGAAAAATATTAAAGTCATCTGATGCTGGTAAAAGCTGGTTTCCAATTAATAGTGGAGTAACGGGGGATTTAGAGATAATAGTATTTAAGGATTCACTAAATGGATTAATTATTGTCAATTTTGGGTTGTTAATTAAAACTACAGATGGGGGGGAAACGTGGCAGCCAATTAATTATAATTTTAGCGGACTTAATGATGGAGTATTTTTTGGTAACAACGGTATTGCTCTGGCCGGGCAATCAGGCGATATTTTTATCTCAACAGATGATGGCACATCTTGGACTATAAGGACTGTTTCTTCTCCGGATTATTTATCCAGTATTGATTTTAGAGATCCTTTAAATGGAACCGCTGTTGGTGAAATAGGAAAAATATTTTATACAACAGATGGTGGTGACAATTGGATATCTGAGTTTAGCCCTACTATAATAGATTTAATAAAAATTAAATATTCATCAAACAACACTGCTATTATATTAGGGAAAGAAGGAGTAATATTAGGTTCAAACCCAGGAATAATGGTTTCGATTGATGAAGAGAGGATAATTATGTTTACGAATTTTATTCTCAAACAAAACTATCCCAACCCATTTAATCCCACAACAAATTTTGAATTTCGGATTGCGGATTTCGGAATGGTTTCATTGAAGGTTTACGATGTCTTAGGAAATGAAATTGCAACAATTGTAAATGAAGAACTTCCTGCAGGCATTTATAAATATCAATGGAATGCAAGTGGAGTTTCAAGTGGCGTGTTCTTCTACCGTTTGCAGGTAAAAGGTTTTGTTGAAACAAAGAAATTAATTCTAATTAAGTAAGTTAAAAAAATTAATGAGG
>JAUSIA010000241.1 GCA_030648225.1 Ignavibacteria bacterium
GACATATTTATCATAATCAATATTATATTCGGTTGGGGGCTGGTAAAGATTTTCTGTAAGGTTAACAGAACCGATAAACGCATCCATCAGTTCTGCAAATGATAAATCAATTTTAAAAATCTCCTGCAAAATGTTGCTGTCAACTTCTCCCTGGTAAGCAGTGTTATGCAATGCATCATAAAAGATAAAAGTATTATTTGTTACAACAGCCTGTGCAAGCTCAATTCCGAAAGGACCCATAATAGTTAAATAAAGTGAATCAGGTTTTTGCAGAACAACTCTGAACGAAGCACTCTGGTTCATTCCTTCTGCTTTTACATTAAGAGTCCCGTTCCCTTCAAAACTTTTAATTCTTCTACGGTTAACTTCAAGTTTGTTTATCAATCTTTCTGAAGGGAGAATTCCCACTTCATCAGTTGGTTTTGAAGGGACACAACCTGGAAGGATTACCAGAACATTTAATAGTATCGTTATCAGGATAAAAACTCTTTTCAAATTTCACCTTTTTCAATTTTATTTTTGATTAAAGTATTTGAGGTATCAAGATCATAAGCTTTCTGCCACAATTCCAACGCAAGATTTTTATTACCCATTTTGAAAAGAACATCTCCAAGATGATCCATTATAACAGGACTTTCATTGGCAACTTCAAGAGCTTTTTCAAGATACTCTTTTGCTTTTTCATAGTCCTCAAGCTTAAAGTAAACCCAGCCGATTGTATCGAGAAATGAAGAATTAAACGGCTCTTTTTCAATTGCTATTTTTGCCATCTCAAGCGCTTCTTCAAGTCTTATATCTCTTTCGGATAATGAATAAGCATAATTGTTATTTATAGTTGCATTAATAGAATCAATTTCAAGAGCACGCTCATAGGTGGTGTCGCATTCATTCCACATTTCAACAGAATCATAAATCAATCCTAATGTTCCAAGAATATTCACATCATCAGGATTTATCACAAGAGCTTTTTTCAGATAACGTATAGCTTCTTCAGTTTCTTTAAGCTGGCTAAGCGTATATCCGTAAGCAGATAATGCTGTTAGATCATTAGGGTTAAGTTGAGAAGCTGTTTTAAGATATTCTTTAGCTTCAAGGTGATTATTAGATTGTGCAAGTGACAGTCCCAAAATTAAATTAACAACAAAATCCTGCGGATGAAGTTGAACCGCTTCTTTCATTACCTTTGCTGCTTCTTTATAATGCTGATTATCAAAATATAATCCTCCTAAACTTACCCATGCCTGCGGATTCCATGGTGCAAGTTCGGCAACAAGTTTAAAATTTTTACTCGCTAAGGAATCATCCCCTTCACTCAGAGCAATGGCACCAAGATATAATTTAACCTGCCAGTCTGTAGTATCTTTATCTATTCTCTCAAAGAATTGTTTTGCTGGAAGAAGTGCAGAAGTATCTTTAAGTGACTGAGCAAAATAAGAAGCTCCGACTCTTATTTTTGTTTCAAGAGAAATGTCCTGCTGTTCAAGTACATAATTGAATTGTTCTGCTGCGGCTTTCCAATCACCTTGTTGAATTAAAATCTGGGCTTTTCTTTCTCTAGCATCAAGGTCATCAGGTGTGAATTCAATTATCTCACTTAAAATCTTCAATGCTTCATCATACTTTTTACCCCTGGTGTAAATTTCAGTAAGTAATTTTTGAATTGCTGTGTTTGAGGGATCTATGGTTAATAATTCTTCTATTGCTTCAGATGCTTCATCCAGATTGCCAAGATTTTCATGCAGTTCTGCAACGCGGATCAATACACTCCACTCAGGGCCAATGATTGAAGTAAGCTTGTTATATATTTCTATAGCTTGTAAAGGTTTTGAACTTTCATAAATGCGGGCAAGCTTGTAATAAGCATTAATTTGAGAAGGATCGAGTTCAATTACTTTCTCAAGAGCTACAGCAGCGGAATCATATTGTCGTGCAGTATAAAATATATCCGAAATAAGATCATAATATTCAACTTTATCAGGAGAGAGTTTAATTGCTTCTTTTGAATGCTGAATAGCAAGAGGAATTTTATTAATCGTATTGTAATTCTTTGCAAGAGCATAATGAATACCAGAACCGGAATCCAGTCTTAATGCATCCTGGAATTCCAAAATTGCAGCAGCATAGTCTCCTTTCGATTCAAGGATGGAACCTTCGATAAAATGTTGAAGTGCTTTCTCCTCATCACTTAAAGGTCTTTCTTCCGATTCAGAAAGCTGAGATTCATTTTTAATTATCTCCTGTTGTGATGAGCATCCCGCAAAGAGAAAGACTATTGCTATAAAAACCAGAAATTTTATCATGAGTTTTGAAAAAATATTATTCACTTCAAATAATAACAAGGTAAACAAAGCCTTCCTGATAACAATCGGAGTTCAAGTTCTCAGCCGAAGGCTGATCCGCCTCTGGCGGAAAGTGAAAGCCTGTCCCGAAAATAGTTGGGGATCAAGTTCAAGAGAAATTCAAGTTCAGGAGAATAATTAAAGAAACCTGTCGCACAATTATGCTAATATTGATTGCAAATATAGTAAAGTATATCTTTGTATAAACCTGAAAAACTATGGAAATATTTGACCTTGCTATTGCTTTCGTCTGGGAATATGATTCTGATTTCATTGAATTTATAGAAAAGATTTTACAGGAAGAAGACTTATCAACTTATATTATTAAAGAGCATAATATTCAGGATGTAACTGAGAGAGTCAGGGAAAGGAAGCTTTCATTCAGATTTTATATTGACAGAGCTTCAGATGTTAATCCGGCTTTTGAAGAGCTTGCAAGAATTCTTTCAAGAAGACGAACGATAATTATTAATCTTTATAAAAAAGTACAGCATGCTATTGATAAAGCAAGTATGCACCTGGAATTTATTAACGCAGGTTTAAATGTACCATATTCTATTATCATACCTCCCCATAGTGAACTCGAAGAAGTAAAATTAACTATTGAAGATCTCTCTATACTTGGAAGACCATTCATAATAAAACCATGTAACACTACGGGTGGTGGTATTGGGGTTGTTACAGGGGCAGAGACGTTAAGAGAAATTTTCCAGGAAAGAATTACTAATTCCAATGATAAATATCTTATACAGGAAAAAGTTTATCCCACAATGCTGGATGGAAGAAGAGCCTGGTTCAGGTGCTTCTGGGCATTTGGTAAACCGGTTGCTATGTGGTGGGATGATCTTACACATTTATATGAGGAGTTAACCGAAGATGAAATGATTAATTACGGATTGAGAAAGCTTCTTCATAAAACAAGAACTATCGCTAAAATAACCGGGCTGGATTTTTTTTCAACAGAAATTGTGCTTAATAATAAAAATCTTTTTGTTGTAGTAGATTATGTAAATGATCAGTGCGATATGAGAATTAAATCCAAACATTTTAATGGGGTTCCGGATAATGTTGTGTACCAGATTATTCATAACCTGAAAAATTATATTATTAAAACTAAAAGGCTGGAATCAATAATTTAAAAGAATGAAAAGAGGGAGTCCGGTAATCTACATTTCAATTGTAATAATATTAATTATTGGTTTCTTCTCCTACCAGTATTTAGTTAAAATTTATGAGTCCACTGTAAAAGTGCAACCTCAAAATCTTTTTGCTGATAATCAATCAACTGTTACTATCTCTGTTATTCCATTAAACTCATTTGGCTGGAAAGCATTATTCAGAAATTCACCTGCTGATTTTGAAATTATTGAAGGAAATTCTCTGGTTGAAATAAAACTACTTGATAAAGAAGAAGGTAAATTAATTTTAAAAGCAAAATCAGAAACAGGCAAAGTGGTTATAAAGATAAAATCCAAATATTCATTACTGCCAATGGTTGTTGAAATTTTAGTTCAACCAAACCTGACATAATGTTATTAAAATTTATAATTAATTGTTAACTTTCTTTCCGGTATGAAAAAAATTTTTCTACTTATTTTATTGATTCCTCATCTTTCCCTCTTTTCACAAGGCACTGCCGGTGATAAAGCCCAATATGAATACCGTTACCTTATTGATATGCCAACAGCGGGAATTCTTGATAAAGGCTTTGTTGGAGTTGTTGCTGATATTCTTCCTGCCGGAGTTTTAATCTCAAGGATTGAAGTTGGAGTTTTTGATAATATTAGTTTTGGTATATCATATGGCGGAAGCAATGTAATTGGTGCTGGAAACCCTGACTGGTATGAACTCCCCGGTATAAATATAAGATTCAGAATTGTTGATGAATCTGTCGCAGTTCCATCAATCACTCTAGGTTTTGATTCCCAGGGCAAAGGAGAATATTTTGAAAAAGAAAACCGTTATGCATTTAAATCACCAGGATTTTTTGGCGCAGTTAGTAAAAATTTCTCATTCCTTGGTTTTTTAAGTGTGCATGGTTCAGCTAATTATTCTTTTGAAGGAGATGATGGAGACAATTTTGTAAATCTTATGGCGGGAGTTGAAAAGACTCTTGGGCCCAACCTCTCATTAATCTTGGATTATGATTTTACTCTTAATGATAACACAACCAAAGTTTTTGGTGATGGCAATGGGTATCTGAATGTCGGCTTACGATGGTCACTTGGAGATGGATTTACAATTGGATTTGATCTCAGGGATCTGCTCGATAACAAAAGATGGAACCCAAGTACCGCAGACCGGGCTTTGAGAATTGAATATATTAAAAGCATATTTTGATCTACTTCAAATCATAAAACTTTTCCGGAACATTCCTTGTCTTATTAAGTATACAAATTAGTTTAATATTATAGACAACAATTGAATTCAAGACTTAAAATTTTCAGACATCAGCAATATTTTTTTCCTTTAATCAGGCTTGGTTTTTGCACATTTTTAAATAGTTAAATTTTGTTTATTGATTTAGTGGAGGGAGTTAAAATGAAATACCTGAAATTACTTACAGCATTTGTCACCGCTTCATTCCTTCTCAGCGGATGTTATACACAGCTTGCTATGCGTCCTTCTGAATATGAGAGACAAGAAGAGCAAGAAGCAGTTGAAGAAAATGAATACTATGAAAATTACGATGACACCACAAAATATTACTCTGATGAAGAGTATTATAGTGATGAAGAGGTTGAGATAAATAATTATTCCTATGGCTCTTATTATCCCTACAGTAGATATTATTGGGGATATTATCCAAGTATATCAATAGGTTTTTCTTGGGGATATGGTTACTCATATTATGATCCTTTTTATTACCCATGGTGCGGACCTTTTTATTATCCACATTACTATAGTTCTTACTATTATCCTGGATATTATTGGTATGGAAATAGTTATCCATATTACGGAGGTTATTATTCATCAAACAAAGTTTTCAAAGAAAGAACAAAAACCGGTTTCAGACTGCGTAATAATGATGGCTTAAGATCAAGCTATACATCAAGAGGTAATTTAACTGGAAGAGATAATGGAATAGTTACCAAAACACGTTCAAGAGATGAGTTAAATCTTAAAACTCCAACAAGAACTAAAATAACAGACAGCAAGACTGACATCAGAAACAAAGATGTGAAGAGAAATAATGTTAATGAAAAGGATAAGAAGAATCCGACTTTTGAAAGAAATAAAACTAATGTTGAAAAGAATAATACAACAAGAAATAAGATCCGAACTGAACAGAAAAAAACAACTCCTCCTGTAATTAAAAGAAATGATACAAAGAGCAAATACAATACTAAGCAGAATACACAAAGAAAGAGCAATGTAAAGCAGGAACGGAAAAACAATACACCAAAGTATAATACACCCAAAAAGAATAATACGCCGAGAAACTATACTCCTCCTAAGAACAATACACCGCCAAAAAGTTATAATCCGCCAAGGAATAATACTCCGCAAAACAGAAGCGGGAATAACAGCGGCAACAGGAGTGGTAACAATAGCGGCAACAGAAGCGGTAATAATACCGGTAAAAGATCAAGGTAATTTTTATGAAAAATTTTAAAAAGTTAATTCTCCTAGTCTTTCTTATCATCCCGTTTTTAACTAACGGATGTTATACAGTCCTCTGGACTCCGGATGAGGATTTTCCGGATGAGAGTAATTATGAATATTATGATGCATATTATATAGATGAATATCATTATTACTATGATTATCCATGGTGGCTTTCATTCACTCCCCCAACTAAAACCAGAACAGATAATGGCTATAATAGAGATGATGATACCCAGAAAATAAGAAATAGTGGCAATGGCAGAAATAATTCCGACTCAAGGAATGAAGTTATAAATACACCTCCGCCGACAAGGAATTATACTCCATCCGACAATGGTTCAGATAATTCTTCCGGAAATAACAACAATACAAACACTGAGACAAAAAGAACTGAATCAGTGAATTCAAATAATTCAAGCAATAATTCCCGTCAGGATTCAAACTCTAATAATAACAATGTTAGAAATAATGATGGTAACAGAAATAATGGCAGGAACAGATAAATGTTGAAACCAATCTTCAAATTATTATTTATCTCTGTTGGTTTAATCCTTATAAATCCATTAGAATCTAAAGCACAAAATATAAATGATGCATTAAGAGTAACAATCCCTGGTCTTGGATCAAATGCAAGAGCACTAGGAATGGGTAACAGTTATATTGGACTAAGTGATGATGGCTCTGCATCTTTTTTTAATCCCGCTGGATTAGGTCTTCTTAAAAGATTAGAATTTTCTGGTGGGTTAAGTCATATAAATTATAATAATGATGCTGAATTCTTTAATGATAATACATCATATTCCAACAGCAATACAGCTTTGAACAGGTTAAGTTTCGCATTCCCTTTCCCTACTTTAAAAGGAAGTCTTGTTTTTGCTCTTTCATATCATACAACAAAAGATCTTACAAGTGCATTCAAGTTTGATGGATTTAATAATGGGAATAACTCATTAATACAAGACTTACTGGATACTGATATTCCTTTTGATTTATATCTTACTGATCTTGATAATAATACTCCCATTTCAGGAAATCTAAATCAAAGTGGTTCTACCATTAACTCCGGGGGAATAGATAACTGGACATTCTCTGGTGCAATTGAAGTTTACCGTAATCTTTTCATCGGAGTTAATTTGAATATTAACTCAGGAAATTTCAGATCTGTAAATGATTATTATGAAGATGATACAAAAAATATTTACGAGGGAAGGACCGATCCACAGGATTCTTTAACAGCAGATTTCAGAACTTTTTATTTAAACAGGATTATTGATTGGGAAATTTCCGGATGGGATGCAAAATTTGGAATTCTTTACCAGTTTGAAGATCAGGCAAGATTTGGTTTAACTATTCAGTTCCCTAAAACATTTGATATAAATGAGGAATTTCTTGTTGATGGATGGAGTGAATTTGGAAGTGGATTTATGCCAACTCTTGATCGTGAAAAATACAGCGATGCTGTTGAATATGAAATTGTAACTCCGATTGAGCTTGGTGCAGGATTTTCTTATAACTTTAAAGGATTAATCTTAAGTTCACAAGCAACAATTATCGATTACTCACAAATTGATTTCAATAATAAGGAAGGATTGGACGAACAGTTTGTTGAAAGCCTTAACAAAGATATTAAAGATCAGTTAAAATCAGTTTTTAATTATAATGTTGGACTTGAATACAATATTCCTAAAACAGGATTAAGATTAAGAGGAGGATTTTTTGTTCAGCCTTCTCCTTACCAGGGAGATCCATCTGAATTTAACAGGAAATATGCAACTGCAGGGATAGGCTTTTTAACAGATGAAACTGTTGGAATTGATATTGCTTACGCACATGGATGGTGGAAAGATTTTGGAGATAATTATGGTTCTGAGGTTTCCAGAACATTCCAGGATATAACAAGCGATCAATTTATGATAACAGGGATTTACAGGTTCTGATATCCGATTTCTAATTTGCTTGAAAAATTTAAGCACCTTATTTTGAGATAAGGTGCTTTTTTATTTTAAACCGGAGGATTTATAAAAGGAATTGTAAGCAGAATAGAAAGTAAAGATTATTATGTTTTCCCGCTTCATAAAGATAACCTTATTCGCTGCAGTCTTCGCGGAAGATTCAAAAAAGAATTTAACTTAAAGAAAGATAAGCTCTATCATACAGATATTGTAACAATTGGAGATTATGTTGATTTTGAACTTAATGATGATGGAACAGGAGTAATAAATGAAATTGAAGAAAGGCAAAATTATATTTCACGAAAAGCTCCGAAAATAAAAGGCACAAGCTACCGTGGTGAAAGACTTGAGCAAATTATAGCTGCAAATGTTGATAAGCTCTTTATTGTAGAAAGTGTACACAAACCGGATTACAATAACAAAGTGATTGACAGATTTATTGTTGCGGGTGAGAGTTCACACCTTAATATTGTAATCATCATAAATAAAATTGATCTTGAAGAAGAAAATATTTCTGAAGAATGGGCTTCTCTCTACAGAGAAATAGGATATAAAGTAATTCTTTCCAGCAAAGTTTCAGGTGATGGAATTGAAGAATTAAAAAATGAAATTATTGGGAATAAAAATATTTTCTGGGGACATTCGGGTGTAGGTAAATCCTCTCTTCTTAATAAAATCTTTCCGGGATTAAATCTTGAGATAGGAGAGATAAGTTCTTTTACTGATAAAGGAACTCACAAAACTGTAACTTCAAAAATGATAAAGATTGCTTCAGATACTTATGTTATTGATACTCCCGGTGTAAGGGAAATTGATCCTTTTGGAATAAAGAAAAAAGACCTGGGACATTACTTTATCGAATTCAAACCATTTGCAGAAAACTGCCGTTTTAATACTTGTACTCACTATCATGAACCTGGCTGCGAGGTTGTTAAAGCTGTTGAAAATAATGAAATTTCAGAAGTTAGATATGATAGCTATTTAAGAATTCTCAAAACTATTGAGGAAGATATTATTTACTGAAGTCAGGCTATGCATTTCTAATTCAAAAGTCAAAATGCCTGTCCCAAACTTGATTCGGGATCAAAATCAAAAATATTAATTATCTTTTTTGACTTTTGAATTTTGACCGACCTTTTTTAAACCAATTTGAAAGAATTAACACTTATATTTGGGTATAAAAATAATTGCAGATAGATGGAAAATATTTCTGGATTAGTAAACTCGTTCTCTCAATTCCTTTCTGAAAAAACAAAACAAAAAGAAAACCTGCAGGGAAGCTTATTAAGCTTTGCCAAAGAAATAAGCAGTTTTGATTTTGAGAATAAAATTGATTCTCTTCTGAAATCATCTGAGAACTCATTCTATTTTTCTTTTCCCGGGAATCAATTCTCATTCCTAGCTTTAGACCAGGCTTTTAATATTACTGAAAATGGTCAGGCAAGATTTATCTCTACCGACAAAAAAATAAAAGAGATATCAGGCAAATTTATTTCTAACTGGAGCGATAAAAATCTTCCCCTGTTTATTGGCGGTATGAAATTCACAGTTGAACATTCCGATGATGACTGGAAAGATTTTTCTGATTCAACCTGGTTTGTCCCTGAGATTTTAATATGCAAAGTTCAGGGAAAAACTTTTTTGATTTACAATTATTTTGCTGAGCAGGGATTATCAAAAATAAGATTAACTGAAAAATTGTCAAAGAAGTTAGAATCTTTATTACAAACAAAGGAAGACAAGAATAATTCATCCCCGCGAATTACTAACTCGGCAGGATTATCTCCCAAAGACAGAAAGAAATGGAAACAAATAATCAACCAGGCACTTGAAAAGATTAATAATAATGAAATAAAAAAGGTTGTCCTTGCAAGAAAAGTTGAATTAGTGCTTTCAGAAGAAATTAATCTTACTAAATCATTAAACACTTTAAGAAGTGATTATCCCCTTTGCTGCTTGTTTGCTTATCATAAAGGAAATTCAACTTTCTTTGGAGCAACACCGGAATTATTAGCCAGAATTTCAAATCATAAAATAGAAGTTGATGCAATTGCCGGATCAATTAACCGCGGTACAACAGATGAAGAAGATAGTAAGCTTGAATCCAATCTTTTACAAAGCAAAAAAGACATTGATGAGCATCAATATGTTCTTGAACATCTTACCAAAGCTTTAACTAATATCGGAATTAATATTAGTTTAGATAAAACGCCATCAGTTAAAAAACTAAAAAACATTCAGCATCTTTTAACAAAAATATCTGCTGAACTAAAAAATGATACCAGTATTATGAATATTCTAAGTGAGCTTCATCCTTCTCCTGCTGTATGCGGCTTTCCTAAAGATGCAGCACTAAGCCTCATAAAAAAAATTGAGAACCAGAAAAGAGGTCTCTATGCAGGAATTATCGGCTGGTTCAATTTAAATAACGAAGGAGAGTTTGCTGTCTCTATAAGATCAGCTATAACAAAGGGGAATAAATTAATTACATTTGCCGGCGGTGGTATTGTAGAAGGGTCTGATCCTGATAATGAATTTGAGGAAACTGAATTGAAATTAAAACCTATACTTTCTCTCTTTAATGAAAAAAAAGATTAACCGGAATTTCTTCTGGGCTGAAACTTTCATAAACGAATTAACTTCAACCGGTGTAAAATATGCCTGCATATCTCCCGGTTCTCGTAACACTCCTTTAACTCTTGCAATAGCAGGCAATAAAAAAATAAAATCTTTTGTTCATATAGATGAAAGATGTTCTGCATTTTTTGCTCTCGGAGTAGCCAAAGCCACAAATACTCCTGTTATCGTCCTAAGCACTTCAGGCACTGCAGCTGCAGAGCTTTATCCCGCAATCATTGAAGCATATCAGCAACGAGTTCCTTTAATTGTATGCACTGCCGA
>JAUSIA010000220.1 GCA_030648225.1 Ignavibacteria bacterium
TCTTTCCATTGAGCAATCCAGCCGGGCAAGCGTCCAAGTGCAAACATTACCGTAAACATATCGGTAGGTATTCCCATTGCACGATAGATTATTCCGCTGTAGAAATCAACATTGGGATAAAGTTTTCTTTCAACAAAGAATGGATCCTTCAGAGCTATCTCTTCAAGGTTCTTTGCAATATCCAGAAGTGGATCTTTAACACCAAGTTCACTAAGAACTTTGTCTGCAGCAGCTTTAAGTATTGTAGCTCTCGGATCAAAGTTTTTATAGACTCTGTGTCCAAAGCCCATCAGCTTAAATTTGGATTCTTTATCCTTTGCAAGACCGATGTACTTTTTATAATCGCCGCCATCTGCCTGAATCTTTTCAAGCATAGTAATTACTTGCTGGTTTGCACCGCCATGCAGTCTTCCCCAGAGAGCACTTATACCTGCAGAGATTGAAGCAAATAAGTTTGCTTCGCTGCTGCCAACCATTCTTACAGTAGAAGTGCTGCAGTTCTGTTCATTGTCTGCGTGAAGAATAAGAAGGAGATCAAGAGCATCTTCAACAGATTACGGAACTTCATAAGGTTCAGACGGAACGGCAAACATCATATGAAGCAGGTCGGCACTAAAGCTTAAATCATCTTTCGGGTAAATGTAAGGCTGCCCGATAGATTTTTTATAGGAGAATGCTGCAATGGTTTTTAGTTTTGCAAGAAGCCTTACCATGTTTAATTCAATGTCTGCTTTGTAATCAGATTCTGGGTAATAAGCAGAGAGAGAATTAACCATTGAGGAAAGAATTCCCATCGGGTGTGCATTGGGTGAAAATCCCTCAAAGAATTTTTTCATATCCTCATGGATTAAGCTGTGGTGAGATAATTTAGACTTAAAATTATCCAACACAGGTTTGGTTGGCAGATAACCGAAAATCAAAAGGTAGCATACTTCAACAAAGTTTGATTTTGTAGCAAGCTCTTCAATAGGGTAACCACGGTACCGCAGTATTCCTTTCTCCCCATCAATAAAAGCTATTGCACTCTCGCAGGAACCGGTATTTGCGTATCCACTATCCAAAGTGATAGCTCCAGTTATATTTCTAAGCTGGGTTATATCAATACCAACTTCTCCTTCAGAACCGGTAATTACAGGAAGCTCATACTCCTTTCCTTTAAGAGTTAAGATAGCTGTTTCTGTAACTGTTGTTTTTATAGTGTCCATATTACTTCCCCTTCTGTTATTAGTTATAGTTATTGGGATTTATTGTTTAGATATGTTTTATATAAAATTTCCCTCCATTCAAAAACCTTTTATATAATCTTGATTAAAACTTAAACAGAATAGAGAAAAATAGCAACAGATGACAAAGGGCAAGCTTTGGGGAAAATTCATATATAAAAGCCAATCAAATTCTATATCCAATCTCTAATCCACAAAAAGTAATAGTATTTCGGAAATCAAAATCAAATTCTTTATCTCTTGGTTCAACAAGAATAATGTGAAAACCATTTTCTTTAATAATTGAATCAACAAAAAAAGATATTTGAATTCTATTAAAATAATTTAAATCAATTTCGCTGGAGAATTGTAGAGGCTGGGATATAGTTGTATTGAATGGTACAATAAGAAAGGAAAGAAACACAAATTTCAAAATCTCTTTCACTTTCATTTTCCCCTTCAGTCTTTTATTAACTAAATAAGTGTAATAAGCATTCGATAAAACTTAGCTTTAAATTTTAATATTATCAATGATAATGGTATTGAGATACTTTTTAAAAGCTATCTCGTTGTTATTGATTTTGGAATTTAAAAATAGTAGAAATATACCTTTATTCTTAAGTTTCGAATGTAAAAAAGTATTTAAATGGAAATTCAAATAAAAAAAGTAAATACTTCCAGTGAATTAAAACGATTTGTTACGTTTCAATATTCTTTATATAAAGATAACAAATACTGGGTACCACCAATTCGTCGGGACGAATTAAAATCGCTTAGAAAAGATGAAAATCCGGCATTTGATTTCTGTGAAGCAACGTATTGGTTAGCCTACAAAAATGGAAAAATTGTAGGCCGGATTGCGGGTATAATTAATTATAAATACAATGAAAAATGGAATGTTGAAAAGGCACGTTTTGGATGGTTCGATTTCATTGATGAAAAAGAAGTTGCCTCAGCACTTTTAACTGCTGTAGAAAAATGGGCTGCTAGTAAAGGTATGAAAAGTATTCAAGGGCCATTAGGATTTACTGATATGGATGGGGAAGGCACATTGGTAGAAGGGTTTGATGAAGTCAGCACTTTGGGTGCAATTTACAACTTTCCTTATTATCCAAACCTGATTGAAAGCTGTGGCTACATAAAAGATATCGACTGGGTAGAATATGAAGTTACAATGCATCCGGAGATAGATGAAAAAATAACAAGAATTGCAAAAATTGCTTTAGAGAGAAACAAACTTAAAATTCTGAAAATCAGAAAAGCAAAAGAAATGCTTCCTTATGCAAAGGAGTTATTTTATCTGCTTAATGAAGCATACAAAGATCTTTACGGTTTTGTAGAATTATCTGACAAGCAAATTGATATGTATGTGAAGCAATATTTTGGATTAATAATTCCTGAGTATGTTCCTGTTGTTTTGGATTCCAATAATAAAGTTGCTGCCTTTGGTATTACAATGCCATCTTTATCACGAGCATTACAAAAGAATAAAGGGCATCTTTTTCCTTTTGGTTTTATTCAGATATTAAAAGCAATGAAAAATAACAAGCATGTGGATCTTTATCTTACAGCTGTGCGTCTGGATCTGCAGAATAAAGGAGTGAATGCGATATTAATTCATGAAATGAATAAGATCTTCATAAAAAATAAAATCGAAAAAGTTGAGACTAACAGGGAACTGGAAGCAAATACTAAAGTACAGGCGCAGTGGAAATTTTTTGATCACCGGCAGCATAAAAGAAGGAGATGCTACAGGAAAGAATTATAAGATACTTACCTGATTAGAATAAAAAGTGAATTAAACAATAACCATTTCTTTCTTGCATTTATACCTATTATTTCTCAATTTCAACTTCAATTAATTTCAAATTCTTCCATATTTCCGGAGTTTTTTATATGGCAGAGAAAAATTCTACCGCTTCAAGCTTCAAATCTTATATCTCTCCTAAAGATTCTATTCCCGAATTTACTCCAAAGGCAATTATACTTGGTGCAATATTCGGGATTATTTTCGGTGCTGCTACTGTTTACCTTGGTTTAAAAGTTGGCTTGACAGTAAGTGCATCTATTCCTATTGCAGTTCTCGCAATTGCAGTTTTTAAGAAGATAGGAAAATCAACCATTCTTGAAAACAACATTGTACAAACAATCGGCTCAGCAGGTGAGTCTGTTGCTGCCGGTGTGGTTTTTACGATTCCCGCATTACTCTTTTTACCGGGAGGAAGGGATTACTTCCAATACTTCCAGATTTTTGTTCTTGCACTTGCAGGTGGTATCCTCGGTGTATTGTTTATGATTCCACTCAGAAGATCACTTATTGTAAAAGAGCATGGAATTCTTCCTTACCCTGAAGGAACAGCTTGT
>JAUSIA010000261.1 GCA_030648225.1 Ignavibacteria bacterium
TGCCACCGATCTCATCTTCAATTCCAAAAGAAGCAAATTCGAAACTGCCGTCACCACTTGTAGTGCTGCCATACCAGAACTCAATTATATTTGTTGTTTCATATAATCTTACCTGGAAGTTAATCTGACGTGATGAAAAGAAAGGAGAATTAACATTCCTCCACTGCACAACAAAAATTCTATCCGGAGAGGAGTCCAAGGTTGTGTATTCAACCGGATTATTAAAAGCACCTAAATCAGCCCACCATGGTGCCAATGTTTTATTTGGTTCAAAAGATGAGAACAAATCTCCGCCTGATAAAGAATTTGAAAATGATAAAGGTCGTGAAGCAGAACCTAACTCTATCCATCCGTTTGTACAAATTCTTACCAGGTCATATGTGTGATCAATATAATGAAAAGGAAAAGGAAGAGAATAATTTTCTGCAAAATCATCACCTGAAGGGCCTGCAGTTCCCGAAACTGATAGGTAAGTTCCTGTAAATGTGAGCCGTTGATAATTAATTATTGTTTGGGAATAAACAGTTAAGGAAAAAAATGTTAAGAACACGATGAAGCAAATTGTTCTGTTCTTCATTTTGCGTACCCTCCTTGTATTATAATTATTACTATGAATGAAATGTAGAATTTGGACAAGTAAAAGCTAGTGATACTCATTTTTTATCCTTTCAAAGGAAATTTGATAATAAATTTAGCATTTAGTGTTCATTCCGGTTATCTTATCTTCCTTAATTTTTTATAAATCACTTCATTAAAATTAATTTCTTTGTTTCAACAAAACCATTTCCTTAACTTTTTGTATAATTACCTAAAAATCAACTTCAAAAGAGATATTAAAACCAAACCTTGTTTTATCTTCGGTTACTTCAGGTGAACTCCCACCAAACCAACTTCTGCCACCTGAAATATGTTTGGATGTGAAAGCCAAACCAATTTCCGGACGAAGTTGTAACCAAGGAATCAAAGGTACTATCGTTCCAAGATTAATGAGAGTGTAAGCATCTGGATTGCCAAGCATGCTGAATTTGCTGCCTCTACTGAATAGCAAATATGGAGTGATAGATAATGAATTTATTGGGAATCGAATGGAGCCAAGAATAGCAAATGTACCTTCTCCAGGATCACGAGACCACATGTCACCTATACCAAACGACAAACCGAGAGAAATAAACATTCCAATGTTATAGCCAAGTTCAAATCTAAAACCCTGCGGAGTTCCCCAACCTGCCGATAGATATAATGAATTACCCCATGGCGCTGAAACTTCAGTAATACTATTTTGTTTGGTGACAGGAAAATTTTTTGTTGATTCATTTCTATAAAGAGAATCTTTAATTTCTTTTTGTTTTAATAGAAAATCTTGTTTTGTAATGAAACCTTCATTTACAATGGTTATCTTAGGTGGATTTTGACCCATTCTATAATCGCCTGTTTTTAATTTTTCCCAATTTTCAATTTTCTCAGACAGCCCGAATAAAACAAGTTCTGAGTATCTAACTAATGTATCCTTTTCAGAACCATCTGGTTGAGTAATAGAAAACTTAGCGATAAACTCATTATTAGTTTTTTTATAGAAAATTACCTGGCTGAAATCTTTGTATTGTTTAAAGATGGAGTATTGTTCTCTCTCATCTTTATCAATTACCTCCCCAACTTTAGGACTAAGTATTACAATATTCAAAGAATCCTGAGCTAGAGAAGGAATAACAACAAAAAACCAAGTTAGGAGTAATAATAATTTCTTTTCCATTTTCTTTTCCCTTAAAATGTTTTTTAATGAAGACACATCTGCGATACGTCTCTTCAATTACTTCATTAGAACTAATTTCTTAGTTTCAACAAAGTCGCCAGCTTGCAACTTGTAGAAGTACACACCACTTGCTATTCCATTTGCATCCCACTTATATTTATAATTGTCGGCTGGAAGTTGCTCATTTACTATTGTTGCAACTTCATTTCCAAGAATATCATAAATCCTTAATGAAACCATTCCGAAATCTGCAATCCGAAATTCGAAGTTGGTTGTGGGATTAAATGGATTAGGATAGTTTTGTGCCAATTCAAATTTAGCAGGTACAGGGTTTTCATTCTCAACATCAATTGAAATATCTGCAATTATTCTTCCTTCTACTAATGGAGAAATGGTTTGCTGTAGAGCTATGTATTCAGAAAGAACCTGAAATTCGCTTAAACTATCATAAAGATAGTAATTGCCGATTGGGATCTGAAGATAGCTTGTAAGTATAGCTGCAAGAAATTCATTCCCTGTAACGGAATAAGTTGCGGAAGGATCTATTGGATTTTCTGCAACAGTTACTGAAAGTAATCTTGTCCCCGGATCATTATTAGGATTGTAAACATACTTCATTCCCGAAACCTGGGGTAAGAATTCATCATTCAATTCAATCGTAGCTAAAACTGTTTCAAGTGCCACCCAAAGATCAGCACCAAGCATATCAAATGTTACTAATCTGTATCCAAGTCCATTTACTTCATTAAATCCATATCCAACCACTCTGAATGCATCTGCTGCTACAAGGGGACCCTGATAAAAAGGCTGTGCAGTTGATCCGCCTGCTTCGATTGATATATCTGTTCCTGTCTTTTGCCGGAATGCATCTGTAATCAAATTTCCAATAGGGGTATCCCTATATCCAGCAAATATCAGTGAATCAGCAACTTCTTCAAATTCATTATCAGCATTTGCGATCTGTTGAGAATAAACAGGACCATAGGTAGTTTCTATTCCAGCAATAAGATTATTGACTTCTGCTAAAACTGTCGGCTCTTCTTGAATTGATTTATCGAGATGAATCATCTGGTAATCCAAAAGATTAACTTCTCCCGCGTTTACAAGTAATTTTAATTTTCCTATGTATAGGTAGTTTGCCTTTGCCTGAACAATTAATGTTGTCTCACCTAGAGGATTTAAAACTTCAACAGGTGTTTCAAGAAGATAATGATCATGCCCTCCAACAATTACATCTATTCCAGCAACATTGCTTGCAACAAGCTGATCAAGATTTAATCCTAAATGAGAAAGAAGAATAATTACATCGCAATTTTGCACTGTTAGTGAATCAACCATGGCAGCAGCAATTGAAATAATATCATCATCAATAACAGCAGGCGAAGGAAGAGAGAGAAGATTTGTTTCAGGAGTTGTTAATCCAAAAATGCCAACTTTAATATTCCCTATCTGCATTATTGTAAAAGGTGAAATATAATCCTGAAGCGGCTGAACAGTTGAATCAGACAAAATTAAATTTGCTGAGAGAAGTGGAAATCCTTCACCAGGAAGAAATGAAGCCTGTAAAGATTGTAGAAGCGTTGAAGGAGTTAAATCAAACTCATGGTTGCCTACCGCCATCGCATCTATTCCAATTGAATTCAAAAGCTGGAATTCTGCAGCACCGAAATAAACATTAAAGAAAAGATCACCAACAAAAACATCACCGGCATGCAATGTTAATACATTGGGTTCTGTCATTT
>JAUSIA010000223.1 GCA_030648225.1 Ignavibacteria bacterium
ATTTTGTTCTTTCTGATTATACGGGCAAGTTTAAATATCGTAACAGGATTAACATCACCGCCAATTCTTAATGTTATAACATTAATATTATTCTTACTTGCATATTTTTTTAACAGAGAACCAGGTTTGCAAATAATAGTGAGATTATGTCCCCTTTTAATTAATTCTTTGGCTGCAGTTATCATCCAAACCTCACCGCCGCCATAAATCATTATAGAATTAATAAAAAGAATATTTAATGACATAAAATAAATATACCTGATTTTGTAAAGAGTTTAGAAAGATTCATTTAAACCTTACATCATAAATATAGACCCTATATATTAAAATATTAACCATTCATTTTTTATGTATTTGATTACAATATTTAGTTTGATATAATTGCTTCAAACTTAGTCATTACTTTAACTACATAGGTTTAATATGAAAAAAACTATACTGAGACAATTCTTTATATTAATTGCAATTATTTTCTTTTTTAATTCTTCATCCAACGGGCAGAATGTACCTGGAATCAATAATAATGTAACGCTCCTTGGGCATTTAGATTCTTATAATACTTACTCTAACATCTGGGGATATATTGATTCACTTGGTAATGAGTATGCGATCATAGGGCATAATGCGGGAACCTCAGTTGTTAATATAACAAATCCATCTTCTCCTGTTGAGATTGGTATGATTCCCGGTCCTTCTTCTGTGGGAATAATCTGGAGGGAAATAAAAACATATAAAAAGTATGCATATGTTGTAAGTGAACATACTTCTCCATCAAATCTTAGTGGACTCCAGATTATTGACCTTTCCTATCTTCCTGATTCAGTCAGGTATGTGAAAAGATATTTATGGCCCGGTGTGGATGAAACAAATGCACGAGCACATACTGTTACCGTTGATGGTCAGGGTTATGTTTTTATTCAGGGAGGTACAGCAACACTTGGGGGAACTCACCAGGGTGGTATAAGAATATTAAGCCTTGCTGATCCGGAAAATCCTGTGCAAGTAAGTGTTTTTGATCCAAGATATGTACATGATGTGTTTATTCAGGATACAATTCTTTTCGCACATAATATTTTTGATTTCCCCGGGCATATTGATATAGTTAATATTTCAGATAGAGCAAATCCACAATTAATTCATTCGCACATTTATCAAAATGGATTTTCCCATGATTCCTGGACGACAGAAGATAAAAATTATCTTGTCAGCAGTGATGAGATGGAAGGTTTAACAATAAAGATATGGGATATAAGTGTTTTATGGGATGCTGATCCTAATAATAATGATGATATTACTCTTGTAGGAGAATATATAAGCGACCCTGCCTATATTGCTCACGAGCCAAGAGTAAAAGGTAATTATATTTATATTTCTCATTATGTTGAGGGAGTTAGAATAGTTGATATATCTGATCCTTCTGATCCTGTTGAAGTAGGATATTACGATACATACCCTCAACCGGGCAGCGGATTTAATGGAGATTGGGGGGTGTGGCCATTCTTCCCTTCAGGAAATTTTGTTGTATCTGATATTCAAACTGGTCTTTATATATTTAAATTTGATAGTTTGAATGCAGGCGGTATTGAAGGATCAATTACAAGCCTTACAACTTCAATCCCAATATCAAATGTACAAATGAAATTTGTTGAAGCAGATAAAATTATCTTTACTGATCAGGATGGTAATTTTAGTTTCAGAACAAATGAAGGGGATCATACCATTATACTTTCAAAAGCTGGTTTTATTACTGACACGGTTAATGTAACTCTTCCAGCCGGAGCTAACATTATTCAGAATTTCACACTTGAAGAAAACCAGGCAAATATCTCTCTATCAGTTGACAGCCTTTCAGTAAATATACCTGTCGATTCAATTGTGAACATTGAATTTATGATAGGCAATATTGGACTTAGCGGTACATTAAAGTATTCTTTAGATGATATCATTGGACCTCCTATGAAAATTAATTCTTTAAAAAGAAATGAACTGAAAAATTTAAGGAATTTAAAGATCTTAAATTCTGATAATTATACTGAAACAATTTCGGAAGTCTTTCATGAAACATTAGTAGGAGATACAATTATAGTTGATCCGGCAGATGACCTGGTTTTTGGAACTGGTGGAGATATTATAACCGTTTATGCTGCAACATCAGCAAATAATGTTACTATAGATTTTGAGTTTGCTAATGATATAGATACAGACAGCACTTTTATTTTATTTTCTGTTGATACTGATTTTGATCAAAACACAGGTGCTTTCCCCGGAGGCTTTGGTTTTAATTTACCAGAACAAGCTATTGGATCCGAATATGATGTTTTATTAGATGTCCCAGGATTGTTTTCTTTTCCACCACAACCCCTGAGATATTATATATGGATTGGTTCAAATACGCAGCCAACCGGAAACCCTATTGCTACTGGTAGCGTTTCTTTGAATGGAAGAATTCTTACAATAACTATTCCGTTAAGCCAGATAGGTGATGATGATGGTAATATGACAATAGCTGGATTTGCAGGACATCTTGATACTAACATTACTCTAACCAGTCTTGACTATGTTCCTGACATTGGTCATGGGGAAATCGGAATAAATCCAAATACAGATCTACCGTGGTTAACACTTAATCCCGAATCAGGAAGCATTCAGGCAGGTAATTCTGATTTAATAACCGCAACATTTAATTCTAAGAATTTAGAGAAGAATAATTCTTATTCAGGATATATTGTGGTTTATTCAAATGATCCGGATGAACCTGTCAGATCAATCCCTGTATTATTGAATACAGTTGAACCTATGAATACAGAAGAAGAAAATAATATTCCACAAGAGTTTTCATTGGGTCAGAATTATCCTAATCCTTTTAATCCAAATACAATAATTCCATTCAATATTACTCAAACGGAAAATGTAAGACTAAAGATTTATAATATCATCGGGCAGGAGATTAGAACATTGATAAATAATACTCTTTCCCCCGGTAATTATAAATTTAGCTGGGATGGTAAAGACAGTAATAGAATGAATGTTACTTCCGGAGTTTATTTTTATTCTTTAGAACAAAGTAATAAGAAGATAACAAGAAAGATGATATTAAGCAGGTAAGATGATATGGCTGTTCTATGAATTAAGAACAGCCATAAGAATTTTAGAATTTTTCAGTTTGCGTTAAAATAAAATCTTGTACCAACCATTCCGCCGCAATCCTCAAAACGAAAACTGCTTGGTCCTTTTGTTTCGCCACCTGGAGTAGTCGTTGTGGTACTTTCAGGAGTAACAAATGCACCGACATTATAACCTGCATAAAACTCCCAATTTAAATTATCCCAGGGTTTTACATATGCGCTGGCATTAGCTCCAAAACCAATTCTCGATGCTGAGTATTCATTTTTTGATTCGGTACCTTATGTAGGGGTGTTTTTATCTTCATAACTATATGATATAAAACTAACCCAGGGACCAACAGACCAGTAAACAGGTTTATCCATTCCTAAAGGATAATAATTCCACGATGCTTTAACACCAATTTCTGTTTCACTAAATTCATTTTTACCAGATGTGTTTTCTGTTTTGTCGCTGCCAATACCAACACTTCCGAGAAGATTAATACTTGATTTAGGACCAAGATACCAGTCTAAACCAAAACCTGTAACCTTCTCGTCATCTGGTGTTAAGGGATTGTAATTTAACATACCAATCGATTGCTTCCCCACTGTAAAATCCCTTTGCCACATAAAGTTCAATCCCTAGCATCTGTCATCCCCATTTAAAGGTTTTACTGCTGCAGGTTCATTCTGAGCATTTACTAAACAAGAAGCAAAGAGAAGAAGAACGAAAGAAAAAAGAAATGATAAGAAAGGAAGTTTTATCATGACTGACTCCTGTTTTTTGTTAATGAGATAAATTATACCCTCTCACAACTTAAACTTGAAATTGCTTAACTTGGAATTAAATATCTTATGCAGGAACTTAAAGAATAGAAAACACAAATTCAACAAAAATTTTATGTTCGGCTGAATCTGTGTTGAAGTAAAATTATGATGCTACAGGAGATTTCACATTAAATGGGTTAACAACATTTCCCTCACTAAAAAATATTGTTGATTTCAGAGAACCATTTTCATTAAATAATTTCCACATACCATCTCTTTTACCATTAATAAAAATTCCTTCCTCCATTTTATTTCCATTTGGATAATACCAGGTCCATTTATCAACAACAACATCATTTTTAAAAGAACCTTCTGATTCAAGTTGACCGGATGAGTAATAGTAACTCCACTTACCTTCATTTTTATTATTAATAATATTACCCGTTACTGCTTTATTTCCGTTAGTTAAACAAATGACAAACTCTCCATTCTTTATTCCATCAACAACCTCATAAGATACAATTTGGTTAGCAACTGTATCAACTACTCTGCCTGTATAAGGTTTATCGGTAGATTGATTAACAATTACTCCATCCCTGGTAAAAACTGAACCTGGAATTTCTGATGAGTTTGAAATAGAAATTAAAGTATATATACCAACAGCAATTGTAGCAAGCAAAAAAGAAACCTGGATGCGGTAAGAAAATAACCTGTGCATTTTGCCCTCTCAAAAATGTAAAAGAAATATTAAATTATATCAACCCTCAATCGAGCTTGTTTCAATGGATATGCCATCACCAAATTTGATTTATTTTATATTAATTAAATATTTCACATCTCAATATAAGATTAGAAGAACTGATTAAACAAAAATGTTACACTAATTTTAGTCATTAACAATTTAATATTAACTGCAAAATTGATTTATGGATTAGATTAAGTAAGTGCGTTTTCTTGCAATAAAACAATGGTTTCAATATATTTACACGCTTAAATTGAAACAAAGCAAGAGTGATTGAATCTCGCTGATGCGGAACAGGTTGGTAGACACTCGGAAAAGAGTTCTTAAAATCTTTATTGTAGAATTTTTGCCGGGGTGGCGGAATTGGTAGACGCACAGGACTTAAAATCCTGTGGGAATTTTGTTCCCGTGCCGGTTCGAGTCCGGCCCTCGGTACGGGTTCTTAGCTCAGTTGGTTAGAGCGTCTGCTTGACGTGCAGAAGGTCGCAAGTTCGACTCTTGCAGAACCCACGTATAAGATTTTTTGTAAGTTCTTAGCTCAGTGGTTAGAGCGTCCCGACTGGAAAAGTCGGGAAGGTCAAAGGTTCGACTCTTGCAGAACTCACGTATAAGATTTTTTG
>JAUSIA010000268.1 GCA_030648225.1 Ignavibacteria bacterium
TTTCTTCTTCAGCTTTCCTTTGCATTTAAAAAAGATGATCCTCTTAAATATTTGGCCGATAAGAGAATTATTGATCAAGCTGAATTGTCTCTTATTAAGCTGGGTATAGCAGTTAAGAAATTTAAACAAGATGAGGTTAAATCAAATGAATACCAGACCTTTGCAAGACAGTCTGCAATAGATGCAATCAATAACTGGTATGCATCGAATATTGAAAGAAGTAAAAGCTTATTCAGTGAAGATGTTGATTCGAAAGATGTATTTTATAAAACAGCAAATGGAAGCGGATTTTGTGAGCTATCAAGATTGTTCTTCTCCAAATTCACAGAAAGATATTTAAAATATTTTCTTGAAAGAGAAGCATCAGCTGTAATAACGAACGTAGGGGAAAGGAACAGGTTTAATGAAGAAATTGAAAATCATATTAATAAAATATCGAGACATGCATTTGAAACATCGAAAATCACACAATCATTTGCAGCGGGATGGTATAACAAAAATGTAAAAGATAAATTCCCGGAAGAGAGAAAAATAAAAGGATTTCTTTCCTATGCCCTGGGAAAGATGAAGAGTGAATTACTTCAGGAAGAATTGAAATGAGTGATTTTCCTGAATATATAATTTCCTGCAACGGGGCACCATTAAAGAAATATGATAGTGATGCTAAGTATTTAGAGCTGGAATACAAAGAGGGGATTAAGAAGAATGTTAATATTGAATTAAATAATTTCCTTACGAAAGTACTTCATTTAAAAGAGAGGTATAAAGATTTACTGGAGATAGCGGGGTATATTTTTGCCGCAGACAGAAAATCATCAAGGGGGAAACCTGAATACTTAGAACAACATAGCTGGAGCAGGTCATTTCATTTCCATATTAAAGTGAGAGATTATAATTTCTGGAACAGACCGGATGTAAAAAGTGCACTATCAGAAGCTTTATGTTTTATGACCGGAGATCATAGATATGAATTCACATTTTATAAAGCAGCACCTGATTTTCCGTCAAGTCTTTTTGATAATGAGAAATTAGAATTAAATCCAGCAAAAAATTTAAGCATAGTTTTATTCTCAGGCGGATTAGATTCATTAGCTGGAGTAATAGAGAGAATTGAAACCACAGATGAACAGATATGCCTTGTGAGTCATCAGTCGGGGCAACCGGGAGTAACAAGAACACAAAACCAATTATTTAAAGCCATTAATAATTTATACCCAGACAGATGTAAACACTATAAGTTTCATTGTGGACTGAGCCACACAAAATCGGTTGATGAGACACAGAGAACCAGAGCATTTCTTTATTCTTCAACTGCATTTACAATAGCAAATACTTATAAGCAGAAGAGTATTTATGTTTATGAAAATGGTATTACGACAATAAATTTTGCAAAGACTCAGGATCTAATGAATGGAAGAGCAAGCAGAACAACACATCCAAAAACTCTGGGATTGTTAGAAAAATTATTTGAAAAAATTTCTGAGGATTCATTTAAGATAAATCATCCATATTTCTTTAAAACCAAAACCGATGTATTTGAGGTAATAAAAAAGTATAACAAAGTTAACCTTTTAGACAGTGCGGTTTCCTGCAGCAGAACCCGAAATCATCCTGCTAATTTTACACATTGCGGCGTATGTTCTCAATGCATAGACAGAATATTTGCTTCATTTGCAGCAGGAGCAGAAGAATATGATGATAATGGAATTTATTATTTAAGATTCTATAAAGATAATTTAGAAGATGATGAAGTTAAGAAAGCGTTGATAGATTATATAAGATTAGCCAATGAATCAGCAAATACAAATATTGATTATTTTTATAAAAAGAGGGCGTACGAATTAGTCGATATAATTGAATATTTAAACGATAAAACTTATGAAGAGGGGTTAGAAAGAATTTTTAACCTTTGCCAAAGGCACTCAAAACAGATTGAGCATTCAATACAAAGACTGAGCAAATTGTATGATAAACCATTTTCTCCTCGAAATCCAAAATCATTTTTTAGTCTAATTATAGGGATGCGTGCGTATCAGCAAGATACAAGGAATATAGAGGTAAGAAGTGGAGAGGTGAGAAGTGGAAACGGTAATGAAGTGAATATAGCAACTACCCTTAAACCATTTAGAAGAGGAGAACTACAAGAAATCTTAAACAAATACATTACTGATATGGATTTACAAATGGGAGTCTCAGTTCCAAATAAAAAAGTGCAACAAATTACCAGGAAAATAATACAAGATGGATGGGATGGGAAGGAAAATAGTATAGCAGAAACTTTAAGGAAGATGGGATATGTAGAGGGAAAAAGGAAGTAATAATTTTCTGCCAACGTTGGCAACGTTTGAGGCAGTATAAGAAATTATTTTTAGAACCGTCATCAATCGAGGTTTTTAACCTTGTAATGACGGTTTTCTTTTTGGTGAAGCCGTGTTAATGCTCGATTGATGACAAAACGAGAAAATATTAACACGGCTTTTTGCCGTTTATAAGGAGAAGAAAATGGAAAGAAAGAAAATTGAAAGAAAGAAAATTGAAGCGCTCCTGGTTAAATCTTTACAAAGAATTATAGGATTATCCGGAGGCTGTAAAATTCAAAGAGATTATGAATTAAAGATAAAGAAAATAGAATGCCTGCTATTTGAAGTGGATTATATTCTAAGTGAATTTGAAGAGTTTGAAAAACCTAAAGACCCGGATATAATATGAAAGAAAGAATAAGTGCGTTAAAGGTAAACCTGCGGTTGCTGCTAATGAGAGTTGAAAAGTTAGAAGTAAATATGATTGATTATAATCTTATTAATAAGATTGAAAAGATAAGATTGAAGATTGATGAGCTATCAGATTGTTTATCAGAAGTTGAGGCGATAGTAAATGACTAGCGGGAATGAACACACCCCGGCAACTAGAATTGCCACTTCCCGAAATGAATTCGGGACAGGCTCTCTTATAGAGGGGAATAATATACTTCCTGAAATATTTAAAAACATTTCTGCTGATGAATTTTTAAAGATGCTTGCAGCAGTATTCCCAAACGGACAGCAAATAAAGAACACAAAAGATGTAATGGTTGAAAGAGGATTTAGTGAATATGAGAAACTGGTTGAGTTTAATCTGTCACCTAAATCCGTAAAGGCAGTAAAATTGGCGAACAGACTAACACTGAAATACATCCCAGGAAATAGAATAATAAGCACAATAGATAAAAAGACTGCTGAAGGCTTAATTATGAAATTTGCTGAATCGGCGTCAAAAGGGGTTAAAACTTATTTAAGCACGCTAAACGCAGAGTTCAATGTTT
>JAUSIA010000225.1 GCA_030648225.1 Ignavibacteria bacterium
TATTATTTCCAAGATTTTGCTGCCTGTTAGAAACGATATTTACTGATGATTGATCCTTAATTACAGGATCATTGGTTCTAAGAGATGTTATCATCTGTTCTGTTGTGCCGCTGCTTTTCCCAATTGACTGGGTTGTTTCTAATTTATTACCGGCAGCATTAAAGTTCGGATCAATTTGAATTGCATTTTGGTAAAAAGATTCCGCTTCTTTAAAGTTACCGGCATCTTCCTGCAAAAGACCTTTCGAATAAAAAAGGAAAGCTTCAAGATTTTGAGTAGGTATATAGGCAATTGCTTCTTTTTCTTCCTGGGTTAGTTCAATTCCATTTTTTTCTAAGAAGGAGAACACAACTCTTTTTTGTAGTTCGAATAAATCTTCTAACTCACCTGATACATTAACAAATGATTTCCGCTCACTTGTCTGTACATCCCAGGAGCCAAGATTAATCTTAAATTCTTTCTCCTCTGAAATATCATAATCACCCGATACAATTGTGCCTGCTTTTAATAATTTTCCTGCTCTTGGTGCTGTGGATTGATCAACTGCAGGTGACTGGCTGAACTTTAATTCATCAATAACAGCCTGAATTCTTATTCTCTCAAGCACTGTTAAATTCTTAATCTTTGCCAGATCAATACTTATCATTTCGCTGAAGCCTCTGCTTAACGGAACATAGTCTTCATTAAACCCATGATACATAAGTGGAAAAACTGCGAATGTACTCGGCGAGACATTTTCAAAAGATAGTTGCTCTTCTTCTTTTGCAAGAGAATCTACTTCCGAATAAACCGATTGCCTTTTGAGCCATAGATATCTCCCTTCCAGCAATTCTCTGTATGGTGAATCGAAAGGCACCTGATCAAATTTTTCATAATAACTTATTGCTTCTTTGGGTTTATTAAAGAATTCAAGATTAATTCCTTTATATAATAATAATGCAGGATCGGCTGGGTTTTCTTCCAAAGCATGATCAAGATAATACCTGGCTTTTACATGTTCTTTTACCTGCATATAATATATGCCGAGGTTTTTAAAAGCTTCAAAGTCATTGCTATCTTTATTAATCCTGTCAGTCCACTCATTCACCTGGCTTTTATATAATTCAGGATCATCCATAATGGAACCGGATGAGCAGGATGTGAAAAACATTGCAGAGTATGTGGGTAGAATTAAGCAAATTAATTTAATTAATTTTTTCAAGCTGAATCCTTATGTTTGAATGATTGAATTCTGTATAGCTGAGTGAATGTTTAACAAAAAACCTTAGCCTTCGCCTCAACCTTTTATTGTTATCATCAATTTCAGAGATAGGGCTCAATGCTTTCCGCTTTTAATTTTGCTTTTTCATAATCCGGAGAAAATTTTAAAGCTTCCTGGAATTTAGCATAAGCACTGGTGTAATCTTCTTTCTCCAGAAAATTCAAACCAATTGAATAAGCTAATATTGCATCCAAAGAAGGACCTTGAGAAACTTCTGATACTTTATCTTCTTTTAGAGTAACATTAATTTTTTCTGAGATTTTTTCCGAAAGTTTATCAACCAAATCAAAAAAATCATCGAGCTCTCCTTTAATTTCATCCGAAAGAAGTATTTCACTTGTTTCGACTTTAACAAGCCGTCCTCCAAGCCATATCTGATCGTTAACAATAATAAAACTTCCCAGCAAAACTGTTTGTACCCCAAGCTGTTTCCCTGCTCTTACAGCACCTTCCATATCATACTTATCCTGCAAATTCATTTCATCCAATATCCACTGGATTCTTTCTCTTTCAATAACCTTTAATCCTGTAGAATTATTTAAACGATTTATCATTAAATCAGCAAAACCCTGTTCCATAGGATCATACTGAAGTTTTTTATCAATAGAACGATTTTTAAAATCTATTATTGCCATTGTCTTCATTCCCGGATCGGGCTTCTCAATTAAATATGAATTCGAGAATTCTTTGCGGGATTCATAATAAAGTTTCATAAAAACAGGAGGCTCGTAATCAGGATTGAATTCAACAACAGGAGGTTCAAGTTCAAGCAGTTTTCTTATTGATTCTTTTGCTTCATCATACAAACCTTTTGCGGTATATGATCTGCCTAAAAATCTTAAAGCTTCTTTTTTAGTCTCTGTGTCTGTAAAATTATCTGATGAAATTTCATTTAATATTTTTATCGCATCATCAAATTGAGCAGACTTATAATATTGTTCAGCTTTTTCAAGCTTTTCCTTTGGTGTTTGAGAAAAACCCGTTGTAATTAAAAATAAGAGCAGAATAATTATATAATTGAAGTTCCGGGATATTTGCCGAGACATAATTTACCTCCTTAATTCATAAATTATTTTTAAAACTAAATCAATACTGTCCAAATTAAATTCTAAAATTATCTTAAATGGAAAACGAGAGAGAGTGATTCTTCTTTTAATGATGGATCTATCTTTACCAAAATTTCGTTTTCTACCGTGGTGTACCCTGTTTTTTTAACAGTAATTTTATGACTCCCGGCTTCAAGTATAATATTTCCCGGGGTGGGTATTCCAGTATTATTTCCATTTACAAAAATATTTCCCCAAAATGAATCCCCGGTTTCATTAAGTGATAGTATGTTAACTTGCTGCTTAAAGTAACAATTAAATTCTTTGT
>JAUSIA010000273.1 GCA_030648225.1 Ignavibacteria bacterium
TTCCTTTTTCCGTTGTAAAGATTGTGTCGGCAATCCCTTCTTTAGGAAGATTTTTTACATCATTCGTTGCAATCCTGTGAACAAATCCAAGAACATCATTGCCCTTTAATTCAATAATTCCTGAATGAGAAATATTTCTTAACCCAACTCCTTCATATAAAGAATTAATCGCTTCCTCAGTGTTATCATAATTTTTCACAATACTGTCGCCATTATTTAATTCCACTTTATATCCCAATGATCCAAGATAGTCAATAAGTGGAGTTGTTTGTGTATTCATTCCGTTTTGTGTCTCCTAAGTAAAGTTTGTTTTATTGTTATTATGGAAGATTAAGGACAAAGATAAGAAAAAAACATTTAAGGAGGAGCCATAACTTTTCCCAAAAAGATAGAATCTGCAGGAAAAGAAATGAGAAAGAATGAGTTTGTTAGAAATCCCTTATATTATTATTTAATCTCGGCAAACTCCTTCATAAAATATGCTGAGCTTATAATTCCAAGTTCAAAATGGTTAAGATCAAAATGCTCATTAGGTGAATGAAGGTTTTCAGTGTTTAAACCTAAACCCATAAGAACAACAGGAGCTTTAAGTTTTTTTGAAAATTCTGTTACAATAGGTATAGAACCTCCTTCACGAACAAACACTGTTTTCTTTCCAAAAGCTTTAGCCATTGCTTTTGAAGCAGCAATATTTGCAAGATTATTAATATCAGTTAAGCTCGGGTACCCTCCATGAAGATTTGTAACTTTAACCTTAACAGATTTTGGGGCTATTTTCTTTATATATCTTTCAAACAGTTTTGCAATTTTATTTGGATTTTGATCTGGCACTAATCTCATACTGATCTTTGCAGTAACTTTAGAAGGAATAACCGTCTTTGCTCCTTTACCCGTAAACCCACCGATTATTCCATTGCAATCAAGTGTTGGTCTTGCCCATAATCTTTCCGGAGTAGAAAAACCTTTTTCACCATTAAGCTCATCAATACCAAGTTCTTTAGCAAATTTTTTATCAGAGAATTTTAAAGCTTTGAAATTTTCTTTTTCTTTTTTTGTAAGCTTAATAACGTCATTATAAAAACCGGGAATTGTTATTTTGCCGTTTTTATCATGGAGCTTTGATATTAGCTGAGCCATTTTGTTTATAGGATTTGCAATTGCACCGCCAAAACTTCCGGAATGTAAATCGCGGTTTGGACCAACCATTTCAATTTCAAGGTAAGAAATTCCTCTTAATCCGTAAGTTAAGGTAGGTATGCCGGAACCATACAATGATGAATCGGAAATAAGTACAGCATCGCATTTGAGAAGATCAGAATTATTTTTAAGAAAAATATTTAAACTCTCACTACCTATTTCTTCTTCCCCTTCAATAATAAATTTAACATTAACAGGAAGACTTCCTTCATTCTTAAAATAAGCTTCTACACTTTTGAAGTGCATGAAAACCTGTCCTTTATCATCGGTAGCACCTCTTGCAAAAATTTTTCCATTCTTTAATGTTGGTTCAAAGGGAGGGCTGTTCCATAATTCAACCGGGTCAACCGGCTGAACATCATAATGCCCATACACTAAAACAGTAGGCTTCCCTGGTGCACCTAACCATTCTCCATAAACAATCGGATGACCTTCTGTTTTGAAAATTTCAACCCTGCTTAACCCAATTTTTTTAAGATTGTCTGAAACAAACTGTGCACAACGGGCAACATCATCTTTGTTTTCAGATAATGTGCTTATACTTGGAATTCTTAAGAACTCTTTAAGTTCTTCAATATAGTTTTGCTTATTGTTTTTAATATAACTTATTACTTCTTCCAATTCGGTACTCCTCGTATTTAACTCATTTTAAAAGACTTGTTATTCAAAATTTATTATTGCAATTAATTAAACCATTTTATTGATCATATAATTAATATCTAACTTAGTTAATTGCAAGAAAAATAAAAAAATTTTATTCTATTTATAAAATCCCCCTTCTTCCCCCCTTTCTGAAAGGGGGGAAACAGGGGGGTTATAATCTTGTTAAACCTGTATCACTTATTTATATTATTGTATGCTGCTGCATAAATATATTCTCAGAGCTCATTTTATACCATTTATTTTTTCTCTTCTTACTCTATTCTGCATTTTTCTTCTTCAATTCCTGATGAAATTTGCAGACAGGCTTGTAGGAAAAGGACTTGATACATGGGTTATAATTCAACTGATTGTTTTCAACTTATCCTGGATGGTTGCTCTTGTTGTACCAATGGCAACGCTTGTTGCAACTCTCATGGCTTTTGGAAATTTATCCCAGAATAATGAGATAACAATAATCAAATCTTCCGGAGTAAGCCTTTATAAAATGATGATTGCACCTTTAATTGCAGGTGTTATTGTTGCCTGCCTGCTTGTGCTTTTTAATAATGATGTTCTTCCGGATGCAAACCATCAGGCTAAATTATTAATGCAGGATATTTCAAGAAAAAAGCCGACTCTCTCTCTTGAGCCGGGATTTTTTTCGCAGGAGGTTTCTAATTATGCTATCCTGGCAAGAGATGTTGATTCTAAATCAAATAATTTATCCCAGATAACTATTTATGATTACACTAATCCCAGAAAAATAAATGTGGTTACTGCTGAGAAAGGCAAAATATTTTTTTCCAAAGATCAGGCAAAGCTGATTATGGATTTAACTAATGGTGAAATTCATGAATCAGATATTTATGAATCTAACACCTATAGGAAGCTGATATTTAATAACCACCGAATAACAATGGATGCTGAACAATTTACATTTCAGCAATCTACACCAGGTGGTACAAGAGGTGAAAGAGAATTAAGTACAGATGATATGCTCGTTATTGTTGATAGTCTTAAAAATAAATTGAACGAGTATCAAAAGTTTTTAC
>JAUSIA010000277.1 GCA_030648225.1 Ignavibacteria bacterium
TTCAAGCTCACCTTTTGAAATACCTTTTTCTGAAAGATCACGGAAGTAAAATGGAATTCTTCTTTCTTTAAAGAATCTTTCTGCTTTCCTGGTATCACTGCTGTTTTTTGTTCCAAAAATCTGGATGTTCATTATAAATGCTATGATATAAATTTTTATTCAATAATTATTAATTTGGAATATAAATTATAAACATTAACGGGAAAGGTAAACGAATTGAAATTATTGATAATTATTCTTTTCTCTTTAATTCAATTAAATGCACAGCAAACTACAATGGTACCTGAATATTACAAATCGGACGAAACTTTCTCAGATTCTCTTTTCTCCATAATTAAAGAATTAGAACTAGATAAAAACTTTGATGTAGGTGAAGATGGAATTGAGCAGATATCATTTGCTGTGATTGATCTTAATGGTGAGAAACCTGTTTTAGGAGGAGTTAACTTTGAGAATTTTATTTATCCCGCAAGTGTTTACAAAATGTATGTTGCTGCAGAAGTGCTTCACCAGGTAAGCGATGGAGAACATTCCTTGTATGAGAGTTTTATAGTCAAATCTCCTAATGATGTGGACTTATCGAAGCAGATTGAATCAGATCCACGCCCGCTCTTAAAAGATGGAGATACTGTAACTGTAAATTATCTTCTTGATCTGATGATAACCAGGAGCGATAACTCTGCTGCGAATTGTCTTATTGATCTTGCAGCAAGAACACGCATTAATGAAATGATGCACAAATATGGCTGGCAGGGGAGTGAAGTAACCAGAAAGTTTCTTAAACGTAAATTTGAGGATGAAGGTTATGCTGAAATAAAAGGGACTGAAACCTGTGCTCTTCATGCAGCAGATTTTATGTACAGGATAGAAACTAACCAGCTTATAAATCCCTGGGTAAGCATGCAGATAAAAGCTCTTCTGGGAAGACAATTAGATAAATCAAAAATTGCACAAGGATTACCTGGAGATGCTATGTATTACCATAAAACAGGCTGGTGGAGTTATTGGACAAATGATGTTGGTATTGTTGATGACGGAAAGAGTAAATATATAATTTCCTGTTTTATCCCTGTTGAGGAAGAGAATGTTTTGCCAAAGTTTAAGGTTTTATCTTCAAAAGTTTATGAGCTTATTAAATCAAGATTACAAGATTAAAAAATTAAAGATTGAAAGATAAATTTCCTAAGAACAATCATTCGTTCAGAAGTCTGTGTAAATTTCCTGTGTTCTTTTTGATCTTGGGAAGCGGCTTTTAATTCCTGCCTTTGTTACAACGGCTGTACCCAAAATATAATCATCATATTTAATAACATATTGTCCTTCTATGTAAGCATTAGTTTTAATTATGCCGCCTTCCATATAAGTTTTTAATTCATTCTGAGATTGCAAGGCTATCACATTATTTCTTATTTCATTGCCAAGAAGTTGTGCTGCCTGTGTGTTCAAGACTATCTCTCCATTCTTATCAATTGTACCGAACTTTAATCCTATTCTTTCAAACATACCGGCGTTATTATCATGCCAATCTTCAGAGACAAAATAAATATCTATACCTTTTAATATGAATTTGTAATGAGAGAATAGTTCAAAATCAATCTCAAAATAATCAGCAAGTGATTTTAACCTTTTAAGAAGATATTTATTACTGAATGAAAGAAACTTTACATCTTTCCTTGTAAAAGAATATTTTTCAGGACTTTTTGTTTCACCGGTCTTTTGCAATTTGGCTATGAAAAATCCATCTGTATCTGTTTCCCAAGGGAATATTCTTTTTCCTTTTAGTAATTCAGGATTAAGTTTCTCTTCTCTTAAAGAAGTTAATCCTTCATGATTAATTACAGGTAATTCAATCTCCATTAATTCAACAGGATATTTTGAAAGCACTTTATTAATTATAAGCTCATTTTCCTCTGCTGTTAATGTGCAGGTTGAATAAACAACCTCACCTCCAACCCTTAACATTTTAATTGCAGCAATAAGAAGCTTTAGCTGGAGATCGGCAAGCACCTGCACTTTTTTTTCATCCCACCATTTTATTATTTCCACTTTCTTCTGGATAATTCCCAAACCGCTGCAAGGTGCATCAACAAGAATTTTATCAAAGTAATTTTCATATATCTTACTTAACAATTCACCTTTCTGATGAATGACTCCGGCATTAACAATATTTATTCTTTCGATGTTATGAACAAGAGCTTTCAATCTGCTTAGTTGTATTTCATTTGAAATAAGAACTCCCCTGTTCTTCATTAACTCGCCAAGCTGTGTGGTTTTTGAACCGGGTGCTGCACAAAGATCAAGTACAAGATCATTTTCATTTGGAGATAAGATTACTGCAGGAATCATAGATGATAAACCTTGTATATAATAAAATCCAAGGATGTGTTCCAAAGTTTTACCTGCTATTTCTTCACCTTTAATTACTTTAAGAGCAAAAGGAATTTCAGGAATTATTTCAGTTTCTATTCCGTATCTCTCAAAAAGCTTTTTGCTTATTTTGCCTGGAGAAGTTTTTAGAGCATTGATTCTGAGATATTGATGAGGTTCGGAGTTTATGAAATCAATAAAGCTGGAAAGATTTTTTTCACCGAATAATGAAGCAACATAAGATTTAATTTTTTCGCCGGGATCAATCACTCTTCTTATACTCTCACAAGATTTAATTGTCTGAAAATTTCATTAACAATTGATTTGGAATTCTTTTCTTCGGGGAAAGTTTTTTTATAATTGATCTCAATATCTTTTATTATTGAATCGAGATACGATTCATACATCTGGATAGCTTTCTTCAATTCAAATTCATCGGAAGGAACAAGAACTAATCCAGGTGTATTCCTGTTTGCATAAAGTATATATTTTGCCTCCAGGTAATGATTTACATGAAGAACAGGATTGCCATCAGCAGTTATTATTTCATACTTACCAAAAAACTCCTCTCCAATTAATAAAGTTTTTTCCGGAAGTCTGAACTCAGTATAATTATTGTCTAATGAAATGAAATCTGCAGGGAAGATTTTTATACCGTCTGATGCAAGCTTTGAAACCCATGAACTTATAAACTCTTTCCCGTTCATAAATTCTTTCAGGATTTATTCATTATTCTTTTTAAGAAAATCTGATATAGCTTTCTTTAAATCTTCTGAATCTTCGTATCGTTTAATAGTTATCAATTGAGATTGGCAGCCGTTTATCATTGCAGATACATTGCTGCCGGCTTCCTTATTTGCAAGTGCAAGTACAGGAATTTTTTTCTTGTATAAAGCGTAAGCAATTTCGAATCCTATACCTGTGCTTGCACCCGATATTTCTGCAATTAGCACTTTGCTCTTATCAATCCACTTAACATCCCGGGTAAATATTTCGGAATCAGTTAAAGGGGCAACAGGTTTAAAATCCACATTCAGCTCAGAAAGTGCTGTATGACCCAATGAGGTAATATGTTCAACTATTTGCGGAAAAAAATCCTGGAAAGTTTTTTCCCCGCGGATAGAGATTGCACAATATACTATCATAACTATGAATCCAAAACTTTTTTATAATAATCTTCGTAATGAGGAACAACTTTGTTGATATCAAATTTTTTTACAGCTCTCTCACGGGCATTCTGAGAGAAGATCCTGTATTTTTTTTCATTTATCAGGAGATCAATAACATACTTCGCCATCCTGTCTATATCTCCTATTTCAGCAATAAAACCGCATTCATTATGCCCTACTAATTCAGGCAAGCCACCAACACTTGAACTTACAACCGGAAGCCCGCAAGCCATTGCTTCAAGTGCAGCGAGCCCAAAACTTTCAGACTGCGATGGAATCAGGAAAACGTCAGAAGCTGTAAGGATTTCTACAAGTCCATCCTGCTTACCTAAAAATTTCACCTTATCTATAAGGTTTAATTGTCTAACTAATCTTTCACATTCAGACCTGTCGGGACCATCACCAACAAGGATTAATTTAGATGGCACTTCTTTCTGAACAATATTAAAAATTTGTATTGCATCAGTTACACGCTTAACCGGTCTGAAATTAGAAGTATGAATCAGAATCTTTTCACCCCCTGGTGCAATATTTTTTCTGAATGAGCAGTCGGGATTCGGTTTAAATAATTCAGTATCTACAAAATTAGGGATTACTAAAATATCTTTATGAATATCATAATTGGTTAATGTTTTTTCCTTCAGGAATCTTGAAACGGCTGTAACCCCATCACTTTTTTCTATACTGAATTTTACAAGCGGAAGGAATGATGGTTCAAGCCCCACAAGAGTAATGTCAGTTCCGTGCAGTGTAGTTATTATTTTGATATCTGTTTTTTCTTTTAACATTTCCCTTGCAAGAAAAGCGCTGGCAGCATGCGGTATTGCATAATGCACATGTAACAAATCGAGCTTTTCATATTCAGCAACCTCAACCATTTTACTGGCAAGTGCAAGACTGTAAAGGGGGAATTCAAACAATGGATAGCTGCTCATCTCAACTTCGTGGAAAACTACATTCTCAACAAAGCTGGCTAATCTGAATGGAAGAGCATAACTAATAAAATGTATTTGGTGTCCTTTTAGAGCAAGAGCTTTTCCAAGCTCAGTTGCAATAACTCCGCTTCCGCCGTAAGTAGGGTAACAGGTAATTCCGATTTTCATTTAGTAGAATTTACAAAATTTAATTCAATTGAAAGACTCTGAAACTTCCTTATTATCTATTATAAGGCTTTGATCAAGGTTTGCCGTCCTCAATGCAATGTTGTAAACAAGGATTGCTGTCTTCCTGATTTTTTCAAAATTTATTTTATCTATCTCATCTGATTGTTTATGGTAATCTTCACGCATATAATCATAAAAGAAAACGATTGGTATTCCATGCTTTGCATAATTATAATGATCGCTCCTGTAATAAATTTTCTGCTTGTCGGAAGGATCATCAAATTTATAATTAAAAACAAAATTTACAGTTTGTGAATTTACTTCTTCTACAAGTCTTTGGAACTCTGAACTTAATTTTCCCGAACCAACAGAATAAATAGTATCTATATGTTCCGTGCCAACCATATCCATATTTATCTGGGCTGTGATATTTTTAATATTATCGAAGTTATCCGTGAAATATCCAGAACCGAACAAACCTTTTTCTTCTGCGCTGTGAAAAACAATGAGAATTGATCTTTTGTTCAATCCTGTTTTAGCAAAAGCTTTGGCAACTTCAAGAAGTGCAGTTGTTCCCGAGCCATCATCATCAGCACCATTATATACTTTACCATCAATTACTCCAAGATGATCATAATGTGCACCGACTGCAACATATTCAGCGCGGTAAAGAGAATCGTTCCCCTTAATAATTCCAACAACATTGTAAGACTTCTTTGTCCCTTCATTCATTATAATATCAATTTCAATCTCTTTATTCAATTCAAAAGCAGGAAAGGGTTTATTATCATAAATCAGGTTCTTAATGTCTGTGAACGATTGTTTCTCATTTTCAAAAAGAAAAGAAAGAGATTCTTCATTAAAAATCAGGTTGAGAAGTTTTTCCCCCTTTTCACCGGGAAGTGAAACCGATTCTCCTTTTGCAAATGTGCTAATTCTGTCCCAATTCTTCAGATAAAAGTTAGATGGGATAGTTATTAAACCGGCAGCACCAAGTTTTTTTGCCAGCGAAACCTTAAAATATTCTTTTGAATATTTTGAATCTTTCTCACCATTGAAATAAGTTGAATCATTGCTGAATGGTTCATCGTCTGCAATAATTACTATTTTCCCTGCAACATTTAAGTTTGCATAATCATCATAACTAAATTCCGGTGCTGTAATTCCAAATCCTGCAAAGACAAGTTTAAATTTTCCGTTTGTTGTAACTGAGCTTCTTCTGCCGGCAATAAAATCATCAAAACAATTTAAAGTGGTTTTATCTCTATTGCTGTTAAAAATTTCAACTTTCGATTCAGGATCAACAGAGATTGAATTAAGATCATATTCCTGGAGATAATCAATGTAAAAAGGTTTTACACCATATTTTTTTAATTCCGAAGAGATAAATAATGCTGCAAGTTTTTCACCTCTTGTTGTTGCTTCTCTCCCTTCAAGCTCATCGGATGCCAGGAATTCAAGATTAGCTTTTATGCTGTTTGTGGTGATCAGAGATTCCGGGGAATAGTGACTGTTATTAAATGATGATGAGCAGCCTTTGAGAATAAAAAAAGTGATTAAAATTAATAAATGAAAAGATCTTCGTTTGATAACTGTTGAAATCCTATTATCTATTTTCATACAATTGAAAGATAATTATTATTGATAATTAAAACTATATAAATGGGTTTTCTTAGGGGATAATCCTCTCAAAAAATCATTCCGATATTTCCTTCTTGCCTTTTGGTTTTATATCCCCCCTGATTTAAATTGTCTTAAATTTTTAATTCAGTTTATTACAAATGAAATTATTAGTCATTGGTCAATCTGTAGCCGATATTATTGATTTTAACGGCAAAAGAACTTTAAAACCCGGCGGAATATTCTATTCAATTATCGCTTTAAATAATTTAAAAGAGAATCAGGATAAAATTTCTTTGGTTACTGCTGTTGATAAAAATCATTATCTTTTATTTAAAGAAGAATATGAAAAATTAGATGAGAAGATTTTTAATTATGTTGAAAACATACCTAAAGTTCATTTGAAAATAGAACAAGAAGAAGAAAGGCATGAAATGTATGAGAACATCAATCAGAACCTGGTTTTTAACAATAAGGATTTAAATTCGTTTGACGGAATTTTAATTAATATGGTTACAGGTTTCGATATAACACTTGAACAACTTAAAGATATAAGAAAGAATTATAAAGGAATGATATATTTTGATGTTCATACTTTTTCCCGCGGACTTGATGATAATATGCAAAGGTATTTCAGAGTAATTCCGGATTTTAAAGAATGGGCATTAAACATTGATATCATCCAGGTTAACAAAAATGAATTGAGAACATTAACCGGAAATGAAACTGAAGGAGAAATAATAAAGGAA
>JAUSIA010000303.1 GCA_030648225.1 Ignavibacteria bacterium
ACCGAAGATATAATCAGAGAGATAGCATTAAAGAATGGTTTAGTTGATGTTAAGGTTTGTGCAGTTGATGAGATATGGTCGGGATTAAAACTCGTTATTCCTTTAAAAGACAGAAATAAAAATTAAGATTGAACAGAATTAATTCAACTTTTTCCAACCATCTTATAAATCTTATAAGAAAAAATAGAAACAGGAATTAAAAGCACAGCGGATAAAATATAATTTTCATCTATAAAAGTTTTTATCATTAAGAAGAGATGAAATAAAAGCGTTAGAAATATGAAATAAAATTTAAGATCATTCCTGTAGTCCTTCACTAATCTTTCTTGCTCTCCTCTTTAATCATAAGCTTTGCACCAATAATATCACGATGTTCCATGTTCAGAGTATTGCCAATCTTCTTTATCAAATGATCTTCGTGCATATTGAGTGTCTCATCTATATAAATCAATCGCCAAAGGTTCTTAAGCAGTTCAAACTTTTCATCTTTGGAGAAATTTTCATTTATGGTTGTAGTGAATTCATATATGCTTATGCTTTTTCTTACGCTTTCTTCGGAAAGTTCGATAAGTTCATCAACATATTCTTTCTCAAGGTTAAAAGTTTTCTGCATAACTTTAATAATCTTCTTCCGTTCGTCATCTGTAAATTCATTATCTGCTTTTGCCATCTCTATAAGCAAAGCACAGGTTGCAACCTGTAATTTTTTATTTTCATCAACCTTTGCTTCATCAGTCTGTAAAGCTTCCCCGGTACTTTTGAATATTTGTTTTAAATGTTTGATCATAATTAAATTTTTATTTATTACTTTGTGCCTCTGTGGTTAATTTTTTTTTTGCTCTTCACCACAGAGACACAGAGAATTACTCTGTTTCAATTTCAACTTCCTCTTTTGGTTTAGGAGGTCTTTCATATAATTCAGTAAGTTCTTTGAAAGCACCGGCAAGGTAATCAGGAACCTGGTCCCAGGTGAATCGCCATGCCCAGTTGCCGCCAAGTTTTCCGGGGAAGTTCATTCTTGCTTCTCCACCAAGATTAAGCATATCCTGCATTGGTATTATAACAATATCTGCAACTGTTGCATAAGCAGTTTTAATTAACTTCTGAACAATATCATCGCCATAATAATCAAGATATTTTTGTGCGTGCGTGTATATATCATTACCTGCTTTTTTCTCTTTCTCAAAATACGCCCGTGTAGTATCATTATCGTGAGAACCGGTGTAAACAACACTGTTCGGTATAATATTATGCGGAAGAAATTTCCTTTCCATACTTGTTCCGAAAGCGAACTGGAGTATTTTCATTCCTGGAAATTCAAATTTATCTCTCAACGATTCAACTGCTTTTGTAATTACGCCAAGATCTTCGGCAAGTATAGGAAGTTCTCCAAGATGTTTTTTTAATGTGTTGAATAATTTTTCTCCCGGAGCTTTTATCCATTTACCTTTTACGGCAGTCTCTGCATCACCCGGGATTCTCCAGTAAGCATCAAACCCGCGGAAATGATCTATCCTTATTATATCTATAAACTCAAGAAGCTTTGAAAACCTGTTTCTCCACCATTTGAAATCATCCTCCTCCATTTCTTCCCAGATGAAGAGTGGATTACCCCAAAGCTGTCCTGTCTCACTGAAATAATCCGGCGGGACACCTGCGACATATTCCAGCTTTCCTTCTTTATCAAGAGTAAAAATTTTATTGTTTGCCCAAACATCAGAGCTGTCGTATGCTACAAAGATCGGCATATCACCTATTATTTTTATTCCCTTGCTGTTAGCATAAGCCCTAACATCATGCCATTGCTTATAAAAAATATACTGAACAAACTTATGATAAAGAATTGCATCTGAAAGATCTTCTCTCCATTTCCTTAAGGCATCACTTTTTCTAATAACAAGATCTTTATCCCACTCCGGCCATGCTCTACCGTTATGATAATCTTTAGCCGCCATGAAAAGAGAGAAATCTTCAAGCCAGTCGCTGTTCTTTTCTATAAAACCTTCAAAGTCTTTCTGTATACCTGCAGGATCATTCTTATAATTTTCAAAAGCTTTATTCAAAATATCTTTTTTATAATTGATAACTAATCCATAATCAACATACAAAGGGCTATGTAAGGGAATAAATTGTATATCTTCATCTGAAAGAAAACCTGCACTGTGTAATTTTTCAGGACTGATTAAATTCGGATTCCCGGCAAAAGCAGAAAAACATTGATAAGGAGAATCACCGTAACCGGTTGGTCCTAACGGAAAAACCTGCCAGAGTTTTTGCCCGGCAGCCTCAAGAAAATTGATAAAATTAAATGCTTCATAACCAAGATCTCCAATTCCAAACTTGCCGGGTAAAGAGGTAGGATGAAGAAGGATTCCGGCTGAACGTTCAAATCTCATTCAAATTCCTCAAATAATTTTAGCGAAAAATAAAAAAGGCTGCCTGTGTTTACAAGCAGCCTTAAAATAAATCAATTAAAAAATTAATTGAAAGGAATATATATACCCAAATCGAAACCTATGAAAGTTGTTGATGATCCTTCTGTAGTAATAAGATCGAAGTTAGCTCCGAGATCCAAACTAACGGAATTGACAGGAACTAATACTCCAAAACCTCCTCTTATACCAAATTTAGATTGTGTATCTCCCTCAAAATTATATGTTACTCCACCAATTGTAACTTCACCTGAAGTAGAACCAATGAATAATCCTAATGCAGCATCAAAATAAGGGGTAACATTACCTTCACCAAATGCAATTCTTCCACCTACTAATATTGGAATAACATTGAATGAAAGACCATCAGAAGCATCTTTTCCGCCAAATGTTTCATATCCGGCTGTTCCGGTAATATCAACAGTTGAAGAAACAGGATATATAAATGTAGCGGTTCCGCCAAATCCGATCCCGAATCCATCACCAAAGTCACCCATGGGAAGACCAAGAAAACCTTGAACACTAACACCCTGTGCATTTGTATTAACAGCAAATGCAAATAACAGTATTACTACAAACGATAGCAGTCTTTTCATTTTTTTTCTCCTTGTATTGTGGTTTATTAGTTAATCAATTTGAATTAACCAGATTTCTTTTTTTATTTATTACGAAACGAATTATAACCAAATATAACGCCCTTCCTTAAACAAAATTAAATTTTATATGTTTGCTCAACTCAAAAGCATTCTGCAACGACAATTTCAAAGAACGGAAAGATGACAAACATTAACAATTTTCATACCTGAAAAACTAAATGATTATTTAATAAAAAGGAAGGATTATTTTTCAAAATCAATAAAATGTGACTTACAGAAAAGAAGTTTTACCTAAAGATCAACTTGCGCTTTTGTTTCAGTTTCAGTTGAGAGAAGAATTCCTGATGAATAAAGTACTTCAAGTCTTCTTTTATCTTCTTTCAGATGTGTAATTGTATCTTCAGCTTTTTTTTTTGTTCGATCAGCTTACTTATTTCAGAATTAATTTTTTAATTTGGGCAGTGATAGAATTCATTAAGAATGATCAGTATGAATAAAGTTAACACATGCATCTGGCATGGAAAAACTAAAATTGAATATGCAGATGAATATCTTGAGTTCCTTGAGAAAACGGGAGTAAAAGATTATAAAAGCATTCCGAGGAATCTTGATGTTGAAGTATGGAGAAGAAAAGGGAAAGATATTTGCCACTTCTGGACGGTTACTAAATGGGATTCTTATAAAAGCATAAAACAATTTGCAGGAAAAGATTATGAAAAAGCAAAGTACTATCCTAAGGATAAGGAATATCTTTTAGAGTTTGAAGAAAACGTAATTCATACTGAAACATTTATCTTTTAATTTTAAAATTCTATTTTTTATTTTTCCCTTCGCCTTAGCCTCTGCCTTTGCCTTTCAGTCATCAAAACCTGGTCTCTTAAAATTTTTATAACCCGGAAATTCCACTTCAAGCTCATTAAAAATTCTCATTAAAAGAGAAGATAATTTTAATAGTTCAATACTATAATCGGGAAGATATTCCTGTAATTCAGTTATAGCTTTAATAGAATTTTTTATTGATAAAGCTGCAACTTTTGCTGTTCCATCACTATCATACTTTGAAAACTCTTTTAAATCTTTATCCTTATACTTTAAATATTCTTTTTTAGCCTGAGATGCTCTTTTTATCTTTACAAAAATAAAAGCATGATGCCAGCTTACGGTTTCAAAGCTATCATATATTTTTTTTATTTGCGGCATTGGTAAATTTTCTTTCGGCGTTGAAGAGAAGTTAAATTTCTCATTGATACTTTTAATAAGAAACTGCGATTGCTTTAAATACTCATTAGATAAATATTCAATCAGATTCGCAGGTTCATTTTCATTTTCCTCTAATTCCATTTCTTCTTCTTCTTCATCAGAATTATCAAATAAAAAATCTTCATCCGGTTCCTCTATGGAAAAACCTTCATCAATTTCATCTTCAAATTCTTTATCATCTGTTTCAAAAAGCTCATCCATAATTTCTTCAGCTTCGGGAAGCCTGTCATTCAGTATTTCGAATGTGGCAATTTTTGATTCATTTGAAAAAAGAAGGCAGTAGGAAGTAAAACTGCATTTTTCACACCAGCGGTCGCAATAGTTATAAATACCGGGAATATGTTTTTTCTTTTCTTCATTCATATTAAAATATACTCTAAGCTTTATTATTTCTCAATTATCTTTTGAAAATATTTACTATGTGGGTCGCTAATTTATTTATAATCATTACTCTGAATTAAAATTTTAAGAATCTTTAGGATTGGTCGTTCACTTATTGGGTGGTTCGTGTAATTAAATTGTTATTATAAGATCAAGAATTCTTAAGTCTTTTCTCAGCAATTTTTCTTATATGTGATGATATTTCAGGATAGTTATTGAGAACGTGTTCAAATACTTCTTTATTAAGGGTATAAATATCACAATATGTTATAGCTTGTACCGTAGCCATTCTTATTTCATTTCTGAAGAGAGCAAGCTCGCCAAAAAAATCTCCATCAGAAAGAGTATTTAAAACTTTACTTTCATCGCCTGTTAATACTTTAAGTTTTCCTTTGATTAAAAAGTACATTTCATTCCCGCGGTCACCTTCTTTAAATATGTAATCACCGGGGGTATATACAACCGGACGCAAATAAAGCGATACCTCTCTTAAAAAGCTGTCGCTTATTCCTTTGAATAAAGGTATCCTTTCAAGAATATCCCGTTTAAGAAACAACTCAACTTGTGTTTTTAAACCATCCGGCAGCCCGGTAAGGAATTCGGTTTCATTAGAGCCAATTTTTTGCTTCCAAATGTATTCATAGTAATTACGGATTCTTTTTTGAAG
>JAUSIA010000304.1 GCA_030648225.1 Ignavibacteria bacterium
ACTCACCGCAAATTTTTTCATTTACATTCTCAACAGCTTTAAGAACACCTTTACCAAGGTATCTTGCTTTATCACCATCTCTTAATTCAACAGCTTCATGTTCCCCTGTTGAAGCTCCACTTGGTACCGCAGCTCTGCCTATTACACCACTTTCAAGTTCAACTTCAACTTCAAGTGTGGGGTTGCCTCTTGAATCTAATATTTCTCTTGCATGTATATCTACTATAGTTGTCATAAGTCAGCTCTCCTGTTCAGTTTAAAGGTATTTCAAATCTATTCTTATAAATTAATGAAAATCATTATAAATACTCTTATTGCTTTAATTCACTTTTAATAATAATTTTATTCTAAATTTCCTTTTATTAATAAATCATTGAAGGAATATTATATGAAAAATATTTTTACAGTTCTGTTATTTTTCTGATCTTTACCATGGTTAATGGCTGTGGAGGCAATGAAAAACCTGAAGATAAAACAGCAGATGAACAAACTATGGATAATGATAGAGATGATGCAGTTTCTCAACAGGATAATGAAGTTGTATTTGAAAACAGGGAACCCGTAACCCCGGTAAGTTTCAAAGTGCTGTCAAACTATCTTCCAAAAGAGATAGAAGGCATAAAAGGAAGCGAGCCTGAAGGGGAAACAGTGACAATGGGTGAATGGAGTTATTCACACACCAAATCTTATTATAATTCAGAAGATGGGAGTAAAAATGCTTCAGTGGAGAGAGAAAGCTCATCGGGTTATGAAAGAAGCACAATTGGGATTTGAACTCACAATAGCTAAAGAGTATCATTTATCTTTCTTAATCCAGATATAACATCAGTGCCAAGATCAAATCGTAAAACTTTTCTTCCTTTATCTAATAGAGCTTGTCTGTCTCCTAAAGCCTGCGCACTTTTTAATATTCCAAAAGTAATTGATGATTTTTCTTCTCCCGGATTATCAGGAATTGACAAATCATTTTCAGGTGAAGAGGTAAACTGAATAAACAAGCCATTACCTGCATCCCCTTTATGCAGTTGTCCTGTTGAATGAAGAAATCTTGGACCATATCCAATTGTTACTGCCGTTTTATATCTCTTCTGAATTTTTGTTCTGAACTTCTGTAAAATATCAGAAGAATCTTTACCAGGTTTTATATATGCCTGAAGTGTGACATAACTTCCCATAGTTAATGAGTCATCAAGAAATTTTTTTATCGCTTCCGAAACTGAATTTACTTTTATATCTCCATATAGTGTTATTTTATCTTTATTAAGAATAGCTGTCTGCTCAGGAAGCTTACCTTTCTCCTGATATTCCTTCACCATATTTCTTGCAAGAACTTTTGCTGATTCAACATCCGGCTGATCGAAAGGTTGTATGCCTAATCTCCATCCTGCTACAGCAGTTGCCATTTCCCAGATAAAATATTGCTCACCCAAATCATAAAGATCATCTAAAATAATTTCAATTACCGGATGACCGGCATTTGATAATTTTTTTACTGCTTCTCTTTCTTTATGCTCATCCTTTAAATGAATATAAAGAAACAATCTGTTGTATGAATAATATTCGGGAGCTTCAAGTGATTCACCATCAACAGGTAAAATGCCTTTTCCATTTTTCCCTGTACTCTCTGCAATAAGCTGCTCTACCCAGGCACCAAAGAAAGAAATCTGAGGGGAGATTATAAAAGTTAATTTATCTTTTCCTTGCTTAGCAAGCTCACCGATTGCTGTTCCTAATTGCCCGGATAAAGAATCACTTACTTTGGAATTTTTAGAACTATCATCTGCTCTTTTTAATAACTTTGCAACATCAATTCCGATTAATGCTGCCGGGACAATACCAAAAAATGAAAGAGCAGAATATCTTCCACCAATATCAGGATCATTCAGAAATATTTTCCTGAAGTTCAATTCTTTTGCTGCTTTCTCTAAACCGCTTCCAGGATCGGTTATTGCTACAAATCTTTTTCCGGTTTCTTCTTTACCATGTTTGTTTAGTGTTTGATTGTAGAAATATTTCATGAATGAAAAAGTTTCAACTGTTCCGCCGGATTTGGTTGAAATAATGAATAAGGTTTTTTCATTCGAAAGTATTTTGTCAAACTCAGATACAGCATCCGGATCAGTACTATCCAGAACATGCAATTCGGGATAACCTTCTTTTGAACCAAATGTTAAGCTGAAAACTTCAGGAGCTAAACTTGAGCCTCCCATTCCCATCAATAATATTTTATTAAAACCATCATCTTTTACTCCTTTAACAAAATCTTCAATTTCCTGTAAAGCTTTAAGTGATGTTTCGGGACTAAATAACCAGCCAAGCCGGTTTGTTATTTCAGTGGGTTCATTGTTCCATACTGTATAATCTTTTTCCCATATCCTTTCTATAATTCTTTCTTTCTTTAGTTCATCAAAAGCTTTGTTAAATGAATTGGAATGTTCGCCTAATTTCATTTTTATTTTTGATTGATTCATTTATAACTCCATTAAAATCTTATTTAATTTAAGTCAGAGGCAGCTTCTTTATCTAAATACCAAACTATCTCACCATTTAAAGGTTTTATATAATAAGCAGGATATTTTAAATAATCCCCTTTTTCATTAATAATATCAGAAACTATAAAAGATTTATTCTTACCCGATACCATAAAGAAAATCTTTCCTGAATTATTAATTACTTTCCCCGTTAACGTAATTCTTTTTTGCTTTGTTACAGGATGAGAAGCAACCGAACAAATTTCATTAGAGTTTAGCAGTTCCTTCTGATCAGGAAATATAGACGCAGTATGTCCATCTTCCCCCAGGCCGAGGATCATCATTTCAAAATGTGGTAAACCATTAACTTCAGGCAGATTCCTTTTGATAATTTCAGAATACTTTTTTGCTTCTTTGTCCGGATTATTCTCTCCTTTAATCCTTATAACATTTTCATCAGGAATTTTAATATGATCAAGAAGATATTTTTTTGCCATCCCGAAATTACTTCCCGGGTCCTCAGGAGGAACACATCTTTCATCGCCCCAATACAAAAATATTTTTCCCCAGTCTAATTTTTGTTTAAGTAAAACCACCTTCTGAAAAAAAAATTTAGGAGTATTTCCACCTGACAAAGCAACATTAACCTTTTTCTGATTTAATAATTGAGAATTAATTACGGAAATAAATTCAGATGAAAATGCTTCAGCCAGGTTATTTATATCTTTAAATATTTTTATATCAGAATTTTTATAACTCACAGTACAATCCATCATTAACAAGGTTTTTACAGGGATACCGCCAGGTAAACTGTTTTTCTTCAATAATATCATCAGCATTTTCAGGTCCCCAGGTTCCAGCGGGATAACCATAAACAGGAATATCGGGATTATTTTTCCATGCTTCTAAAACAGGAGTGACAAATGTCCAGGCAGCTTCAACGGCATCACCTCTCTGGTAAAGTGTTGAATCGCCCATCATACAATCATATAAAAGTCTCTCGTAAGCACTTGGTAAATAAATATCCATCAAATCGGAGTAATGAAAATCCATATTAACATTCTGAACATTGAAACCAGAGCCGGGAAGCTTCATTCCGAATTTAAGTAATATACCTTCATCGGGCTGAATTCTTATAACAAGCTGGTTGCACCCATCCTGCAAACTTTTTCTTGCAAAGAGATAATGAGGAGTTGGTTTAAAATGAATAACAACTTCAGTTACCCTTGTTGGTAATCTTTTTCCTGTCCGAATATAAAAAGGAACTCCTCCCCACCGCCAGTTATCAATAAATAATTTTAACGCTACATATGTTTCAGTTTTTGATAAAGGATTTACACCTTTCTCTTCTCTGTAACCCAATACTTTATCTCCCTTTATTGTTGATGAAAGATACTGCCCCCTGATTACATTTTTGTTTATATCTTCCTCTTTTAATGGTCTTAATGATTGAAAAACTTTTATTGTTTCATTACGTATTGAATCGGGATCAAATGATGCCGGAGGTTCCATTGCAATTAAGCTTGTTATTTGAAGCAAGTGATTCTGCAGCATATCTCTTAAAGCACCCGAAGAATCATAGTATCTTCCGCGGTTTTCCACTCCAATATCTTCAACACCGGTTATTTCAACATGATGCACATAATTCCTGTTCCAAAGAGGTTCAAAAATTCCGTTTGCAAACCTGGTTACAAATAAATTCTGTACTGTTTCTTTTCCAAGATAATGGTCAATCCTGTAAATCTGATTTTCATCAAAATAGTTTAATAACTTTTGATTCAATTCCTTCGCTGATTCAATATCGTATCCAAAGGGTTTTTCAACTATAAGTTTCCTCCATGTTTTTTTAGAATTCCTGCTCATTCCGGCATTTCCCAAAGCCTGAGGAATAACCGGATATAAACTTGGAGGGGTAGAAAGATAGTAAATACAATTCCCCCCAATTTCCAATTCTTTATTCAGTTCTTTGATTCGTGAATCAAGCGTTAAATATTCTTTAATGTCTTCAGTATTAATTGAAATGTAAAACAGTTTACTTAAGAATTTTTGTAAAGTAGTTATATCGTCTTCTTTATAATTCGCGAATTTTTTTATTCCTTCTTCCATTTTTTTTCTAAAGTTCTCATCGGATAAATTTGTTCTGCCAACACCAAGAACAGCAAAACGTTCAGGAAGAAGATCCTGAATATGCAAATCATATACTGATGGAATAAGCTTGCGGTTAGTTAAATCACCGGATGCACCAAAAATAACAAGTATTTGATTTTCGGGTTTTTTCATTTATACTTTCTAAGGGTTTTAACAGAATGAAAAATAATAATAAACATAAAGCATTAGTTACTTAGCCGAAGATTTTTTGACAAAAAAACTTCTTAATAATATGTAAAACATTCATAATCAATAAACTATCAGTTCATTTAAGAAGGTCCAAGGGAAAGGTGACCCTTATCAATTTAAAAAATTTTCAATATAAATAACCTTTTCATCACACTTTCTAAACTTAAATAATGAGATTTTCAATGGCATTAAAGTTGCTAAAATGAGAAAGGTTCTAAATTTATTACCCAATAAGGGAATGGAGTTACTAATGAATAAAAGTTTTACAAAAATTATTTTTTTAACATCAATTTTATGCTCTCAATTGTACCCGCAAATATCAAAGGATAGCTGGAGTTTAGGTTTTGGGTTTTCTTATCCTAAAATCATGAGCTTATGGGATGGAGCA
>JAUSIA010000308.1 GCA_030648225.1 Ignavibacteria bacterium
AATCTCCAACACAAAAAAATAGTCCATATGTTTTCGGTGCTGTTAGCGGTCAAACCGTAAATCTAGCCGCTCAAAATCAGCCTTATGGTGGTTATGAAAGAGTATGGAATATTACAGGAGTATCAAGTAGTATCAGCAAATGGCAAAAACAAATCTTGCTCAATCCCCCTACCAATTTACCTAACGGAGGAAATATTACTTACAGTTTTGCTGCAGCTCTGGGTGATGATAATTCATCTTATATAGCAAATCTAAAAAAAAGTTATAAAATAGATCAGAATCATCTCACTGAATTTGATGGGACTCAAACAAACCAATCAACTGTTTATATTGTAGAACAAAATAGTGGACAAATTTTAGCACCCTCAACAAAAACAATCAATGGTAGGGTATATAATTTTGCTGCTTGGACAGATGGTAATGGAAGTAATCCAAGATCCATTACTCCAAGCAACAACCTTACTTATACTGCTATTTATAAGGTAATTAATAAGTCAAATAACCAAAACGCCTATTTAAGTAACAGCCAAAGAAAAGTTGTAAGAACAAATAATGGGCACTTACATAAAGTTTATGAAAGTATGGGGAGAGTTTGGTATGAAAGAAGTACAAATAATGGTTCAACATGGTTTATAATGAACGGAGGGAGACCTCTTGATAATGGACAAGGAAGATTACCTTCAATAGATAGTAGACTTGATGCCGTAGGAATTGTTTGGCAAGAAGCTGGTGGTGGTGCACTTAAAATACAGGTAGCCTATTTTTATAATGGAATTATGGATAATGATTATCCCCAAAATGTATTTTGGGATATAGATCAACCATATACTAATAATTCTAACCCGGTAATAGGATGGGAATATAATTCTCGAATTTTAATAGCATGGGAGAATAAAACAAATTCTATACATCCAATAGGTATAGTATGTAAATATGGCTCCTTTAGTTCTTCAGGAGTAAATTGGTTTGATACTGAGGTTATTTCGGGAACGGATATAAATTCTACTAATCCTACAATTGCTCCAAATAAAATATCCAATTTGCAAGGGATTCTTCATCTGGCCTGGCAGCAAAATCCTTACAGTGTGGTTAAATCTATTAAGTATTGTAAGTTAACAGCGGATGGTTTTTCTGGTGAACTTACTCTTACAGACACGGTAGACGTGTCATCAGGTAGTGGATATCAGCTGAATTATGATCCTTCTATTACATTAAATAGCGGAAATTATCCCACAGTAGCTTGGGTAGGAAGTCCATATTTGGGTTCAAGTATGAGGAGAGTTGTTAATAGAAGTAAAAGCAGTTCAGGCTGGAGTTCATCCTTCAATTTATATGATGACTATGTCGATTCACCAAGTATTAATTATTCTTCAGATGGTAATACTGTTATTGCCTGGAGTTATGCCCAAGGCTCGGCAAATAAGTTTTTACGAAGTGGGTTAATTAAAACTTTTGGTACTACCGGTCAGCATATCCAATTAGCAAACGCACCAAACTTAAATTCTATGTATGCTATATCATTTAGGAACCAGACAATACCATACAGTTTTTTAACTACTCCAAGTGTTGGAAGCATAGCGAAGATAAATACAATTCAAATGACTTCAGGAAGAGAAGCTATTATAACAAAAGATAACTCTCAATTTTATTTTATTATTGGAGATATTACTCTAAATGACAACCCTGTTGAATTTATTTATTTAGATGAAGATTTAAGTATATCAAATTTAGAAGAATTAAATAATTGTTTAATTTCTGAGCCGATTAACTTGAATGATCTCTCAAACTTAGCATTCAGTATTCAATATGGAGTTTCGGATTCAATAAACGCAGCATCTCAACTTCAAGGAGATAAATTTATTGAGTACAAGTTAGAATTAATTGATGAAGCTAATGGTAATATCCTGGGTTCTTATTATTATTTTAGGTTTGATTCAACTACTACTCAATTTAATCAAGACGCTTCTTATACAATGGATTTAACCGGCATTGATAATATGACGGTACGATTTAGATTAAGAACAGAAACTAATATGGGTGGTGGATATACTATAGGAAATATTTTTGATGAAGAAAATACTCTACCTAAAAATAATTTTATTTCTCTTTCCTTTGGGACAATAAAAGAATATGACCTTGCACAGAACTATCCTAATCCTTTCAATCCGTCAACAAGAATAAGTTACCAAATACCTGAAGATGGAATAGTAACAATGAAGATATATGATATACTTGGAAAAGAAGTTAATACATTAGTAAATGAACAAAAAGCAATCGGGAGATATGAAGTAAAGTTTGATGCAAGTGAACTAGCAAGCGGTGTTTACATTTATAGATTGCAGGTTAATAATTTTGTTTCTTCCAAGAAATTAATGTTGTTGAAGTAATACTTATTTTATGTGAGGCTCGCTTTGGTAGTGAGCTTCACTTCCTACACATCATTCCTTTTTATTCACTTTATCAGAACTTTTAGAATCTTTCTTATCTTCTTTCTTATTTGAAACAGATTTACCCGGTTTATTTTTATAATCCGTTTGATAAAATCCGCTTCCTTTAAAAATAGTTCCGGCACCGGTACCTATTAATCTTTTTACCAGCCCTTTACAATTCGGACATTCTTTCAATGGTTCTGCACTCATCGGCTGAAAAATCTCGAAAGTATAATTGCACTTTGTACATTTATACTCATATGTTGGCATACAAACTCCTCTTTAATATTGGGGCAAAACTTAATGAAAAATTAGATATATTTCTATAATTATTTTATATGCAAGTTAAATCAGCAGGCTTACTTTTGAGAACTCATAAATTATTGGTTTATTTAACTAAGCTTTCTCTCTTTTCAATACTTTTATCCATTGCCGGGTGCCTTAATTATACACAGGAAGTTCATTTATATCCCGATGGTTCCGGTAAGATGAAAATAAATTACTGGATGAATCTTCCTGAAAATGAAGATACAACTACAATAAATAAAATTGGAATTTTTAATCGTGAACTTATAGAAAAAGAATTCTCTTCTGCTTATACAGTCTTAAACAATGTAGAAGTATATATAGATTCTGTTGACAGTACAACACATGCTTTAATAGATCTGAATTTTGCTCATATTGATTCCCTGAATAATGTTAAAGTATTTGAAGATTTTCAGTTTTCTCTCAAAGACGGGGCTTCGGGTCAAAAAATTTTCTCACAATTCATCCCACCTATTGCAACTGGATTTGGAATTGATGGAAGCGAATATATAATAACATATGTTTATAAATTCTCAGGTACAATAATTACCCATAATGCCCAAATAGAAGATGGGCAAACGTTAACCTGGAATTATACATTAGCGGAAATTGGAAGCGGTAAGACGATCTCAGTTACATTCAGACCCTTCAAACTTAAGGAAACTCCATACTGGATTTACGTCCTCTCAGGAATAGTTCTATTAATTGTTATTATTTTCCTTTTCAGAAAGAAAAAAGATTAATTCCAAGACAAAATTAAAGAAAAGACCTGGTATTAAAGGCTGAAATTTTATTGACTTCCCATAGTGATTTATTTATATTTCACGTCTATTTTTCAAGAAAGCTGGTTGATCATTTATAATATATGGCTATAGGAGATTACAAAGTTTTCTCTGGCAGTTCTAATAAACCTTTGGCTGAAAAAATTGCAGTCAGACTTAGTAAACCTCTTGGCCAGATTGAATTAAAAAGATTCAGCGATGGTGAGATTTGGGTTAAATATCAAGAAAATATTCGTGGACTGGATATTTTTATTATTCAGCCAACTATTCCACCTGCTGATAATATACTTGAACTTTTAATAATGATTGATGCTGCGAAAAGAGCATCGGCAAAAAGTGTTACTGCTGTAATTCCTTATTTCGGATACTCAAGACAGGATAGGAAAGATCAGCCAAGAGTTTCTATTACTGCAAAGCTTCTCGCTAATTTAATAACTGAAGCCGGCGCAGATAGAATTATAACAATGGATCTGCATGCAGCTCAGATTCAGGGTTTCTTTGATAT
>JAUSIA010000310.1 GCA_030648225.1 Ignavibacteria bacterium
GAATCAATTAAGAACTGAGATGATGTTACTATTTTCTCACCTTCCTGTATTCCTTCAAGAATTTGAACATAACCGGATGCAGTGACACCAGTTTTAACTTCACGTGGATCGAAGTAACCACCGCCAAGAGAAATAACAGCAATAGTTCTTTCACCTGTTCTTATGAGCGACTGTTCGGGTACAGCAACTGCATCAATTGAAACCGGAGATTTTATAGTAACATTTGCGAACATCCCAGGTTTGAAATCATAGCTAGCGGTGTTTCTTACTTCTGTTCTTACCTTTATTGTTTTAGATTCTTCATTTAAGAAAGGATAAATGTAAGTGACTTTTCCCTTATACGATTTGCCGGGCAAGTATGATAGGTTTAATTCAACTTCCTGTCCGTTTTTTATCCAGGGAACTTCATATTGATAGACATCTGCGATCACCCACACATTTGAAAGGTCAGCAATTTTGTAGAGTTCCATTCCTGCCATAATATTCTGTCCTTGTAACACCATCTTCTCAGTAACTATTCCGTTTTCAGGCGAATAAATAGTCATCGTCTTTTTAGGCGTGCCTCTTTGTTCTAACTCAACTATATCTTTTTCTGAAATATCCCAATACTGCAATCGTCTCTTCGAACTTTCAACTAATTCATTCGTACCTTTCTGTGCATCAAGAGAACTGCTGCCCGACATTTTTTTCTGATATTTAATCGCCTGCAGATACTCTTCCTGTGTGCTTACCAATTCGGGACTGTATATCTCCAGTAACGGCTGACCTTTCTGAACATACTTACCTGTGTAATCAACATAGAGCTTTTCAACCCAGCCCATTATTTTTGTATTAATGTTATATACTTTTGTTTCATCATATTCGACTTTTCCTACAGTTCTAATCGTCTTCTCCAGCTTTCTTTTTTCAACAGTCTCAATTTTTACTCCGATATTTTGAACTGTAACGGGGTCAATCTTAATTCCTTCAACATTTTCTTCTCCTTCATAAACCGGTACGAGATCCATTCCGCAATCAGGCGCAACACCCGGTTTATCAGAAGTGTACCATGGATGCATTGGGTCCTGATAGTATGCAATTTTCTTCTTGCCATCACCGCTCTTTTCTTCTTCATAAACCGGAACGAAGTCCATACCATCAGATGCTTTCTTAGGTGTTGGAGAAGTTTCCTGGGGATTCATAGGATTTCTGTAATAAAGAATTTTTCTTTCTTTATTATCATCACCACCATTATTTGATTTGAATATTAACCAGCCGGCAGCTAAACCAATTGCCAGAAAAATAATAGCCGTTATTAAAATCTTTCTCATTCTTTAACTCCTAAGTTCTATTTTAAATTTTCATTAATTTCTGGAATACTTAATCCCACAGCTTGTTCAAGCTGCGCCTGACTTTGAAGGAAATTCATCTTCGACATATAAAATTCCAGTTTGGACATCAGAAGCATTTTATATGCATCTAAAATCATCAGGAATTCTGTTTTACCGGTTTGATAAGCTGCAATTGTAGATTGCAAAGTCTGCTCTGCCTGAGGTATAACGGTATTCTGATATAAGTAAACTAAGTTTCGGTTAGTTTCAATTTTTACCAAAGAGTTCTGCACATCAGATGCAATCATATTCTTCATCAAATTATATTGTTCTTCAGCTGTCTTAACGTTCAATTCATTCTCTTCAACTTTGCCTGTGTATTTTCCGCCAGACCAAGGTGCAAGAGGAATATTAACACCAAACATCAAAGCCCAAAAATCATCTGATGTATTAGCCATATCTTTGTACATCAATCTTCCCATTATATCAGGGTAATATTCAAGTCTTGATGCATCCAATTCAGATTTGTACATATCAATATTAAATGCCATACCTTTTAATTCGGGGCGACTCTTTAATGCAAGATCATAAACATCATCAAACTTCCAGGATGGTAAACTATCTGCAGGATCAGGAACCAAACCAAGCTCAGAGTTTGCAAGTCTGCTTAAAATTGTATTTATCATTGTCTGAATATCTGTTCTCTCTTTTTCAAGATTTATCCCTTCATTTATTAAAGTAGAGAGTTCCGTTTGTGATCTTATTACGTCAGGTTGTTTACCCATTCCCACTTCGTACTGCTTTCGGGTAATCTCAGTAAACTGTCTCATCAAATCCTGATTCTCTTTATTGATCTCAATCTTTTTCTGAACAAGGTATAATTCATAGTAGTAATCTTTTAGCTGTCTAATAATTCGTTTTTCTAAAGCGAAATATTGCTGTTCAACCATCTTAGCATTAGATTCTGTTGCGGAGGTCATAGCACTGATTTTTCCCGGGAAAGGAAACATCTGCTGAATAAAATAATCAGTTTCCATTCCATCCTTAAAAGGATTAGGAAATGATTGAATGGGTGTTTGGAACAACTCGACCCCTATTTGGGGAGCTTCCCAGGTAGAGATCTGATCTATCTTTGTTTTTGCAGCACTCGTTATATTACGCGCTGCTTTAAGTTCAGGATTGTTCTGTAAAGCTTCTGCAACCAGACTATCAATGTAAACGTAGTCTGATGTCTGTGCATTTATCCCGCAATGCGGGACAATTATTAGAACCAATAAAGAGATAAATCTTAAGATATTTCTCATATGTTCTCCGGATATGAATTAGTTAACGCATTCCGATTAATTATTTTTTCAATCATTTTACTACTCCATTAATTGATGCAGGATCAATTAAAATCTTTTTTGTTTTCGGAAATTGAAAATTTCGGATAATTCTTGGTGATTCTTAGAGACTTAGTGTCTTTGTGGCTATAATGATTGAAAAGAGATTGCCACTAAGACTCGAAGGCACAAAGTTTCACAAAGAAATAGAGTAGTATTAAATAAGAAGTATTGAATTGATTAGATAAAGATGATTATCTGTTAAGGGTGGAGGAGAAGTATCTCTGTAAAATTTATTTGAAGAAAGTATTGATGAATTTCCAGTTAAATTTATAAACATTACCAAAGGTAATTGGATCTTACCTGATAATTCAGTTTTAGAAATAACAAAATTATCTTTTACTGATGAATCAATTAATTGGGTTAAGCAGCATTGATTGTTGGCTTTTGTGAAATAAACTTCAGCTTCATTTTCTTCTTCACAGCAGGAAGTTTTTATAACTTCTTCTTTATGCATTTCACATATTCCAAGAGATGCAGATTTCATCATTTCACAGTAATGCACTACAAGAGCTAAGCTTGTTGTTGATGCAAAAAAGAGAAACGTTAATGTTAATATGGATATTTTTCTTTTCATCAGTTGATGACAAACATAAAAATTTATTTAGTAGTTAGCAATGATAATGCCAGTGATTGTGTTACAGAATTCCCACTTTCTTTTACATTTTAATTACTCCAAAGGGATTCCTACGGATTAATTCTTCTCTGAGATGGAAAATATTTTTTATTTAAATCTCATGTCAGAGATAAATTTTACTTTTAATAAGAAGTTTTCCCGTCTATTATCTTTTATTTTTATAGAGCTAATTCTTTTTAATATCTCTGGTAAGATTTTGAAACTCACATGAATGACTAATTCTCAATTAAGAAAATCAATCTCTTTCTGAACAGCAAACTGTAAGTAATATGGGGCAGCTTGCTGAATGCCATTGAAATTCTGATATAAAGGTATTTGTATATATGAAGAAAGAGAGAGGTTATCAAATATGTGGAATTTTAAGCCAGGGCTTAGAAATACCCATTGTCCTCCGGTATTTTCTTCCGGTTCATTAGTTGCACCGACATCAGCTTTATCCTGTAGTTTTACATTTGCCTGTATAAGAAGAGAAATCTTTTCCATAAATCTATATGCAGTACTTAAATGAATTAATAGTGTGTTCCCAAATTTGTAATCATCAGTTCCTTTATTATTAATTCTATAGTTTATATTTAGAATTAAAGGTAATTCCGAAAATCCAGAACCAGATAAAACAGGAACATTGCTAAGATTTTGAGCATAAGTTGCACCAACAATGAAATCAACTGAACCAGAACCAGGCTGCAGCGTTACTTCAGCTTTTTCACCTTCATGGTTTTTAATATCTGTAATTCCCGTTGGTAATTTAACACCTGTATTTAAATTTAATTCAGATGTTCTTTCTTCGTTATTAAATACGGATATATTAGAAATTAAATTTAAGTCTCCGATATTGCTGAAATTCCATGAATCCCGGACTTTTTCACCCTGATGATTATGGATATGAGAATGTTCACGATGGATATAAGGCAGATTCAGATTGAGCGTTAAGAATTCAGTAAAGCTGTATCCTAAAGAAAAATTTGTTATTTGATTTAAAGTAGAAACTTCATCGTGATGCTGAGGAATGGCTCCAACAAAAGCTCTGTTTGAACCGACAAATATCTGGTCTTGATAAATGTATTCATGTGAAAGACCAAAGAAAAATATTCCCTTTAGAATCGGATTATTAATATGCAATGGGCAATTTGCTGTTCCACAGCTTGCGATAGTATTGTTACTAATTATTAATAAAAATAATAAACAAAAATGGAAGACCATTTTTTGCATCACGTTATCCTTTCCCTAAGAAGAGCAAAGAGCTAAGGGCATAGGGCATAGAGTAAAAACTCTCGCTCTATGCTCTAAACCCTATGTAAGCCTTAAATATCTTTTGAATTAATATCAAGAGTAATCATGAATCCATTTGTATTTTTGAACTCGAAAGGTTTATCGCCAATACGGTAAGCATTTACTTCATTGGGCATTAAGACAAAACCATCATTTCTCGGAGCGCCCCAATACCTGAGATTTTTAATTACGATTGGTTCATCAGTATTGCCGGGAAAACGATTAAGCACTACCTCCGCGGTTTTACCGCCGTTAAGCTTGGCAACAGCACGGTCTTTTGTATAGTTCCATTCCATTGCAGCATCTTCAGTAATTGTAAATGAATTCCATTTTACGGGATATAAATGTCCAAGGATAGCAGCAACAGCATCCCGTTGTTCTTTGCTTACAGATGGATCGAAGGTTAGCACTGCCCAATCCATCTGACCCATAGAAAAATCACCTCCAAGATCCCCGGCAACCCAAAACTTAATACCGTCAAGTTTTACATTACCATAGTTACCAGTATTAACACGAAAAGTATTATTGAACCGGCAAAAGTGTTCCCCTTCATGGCTGCCTTGTCCGCTGTGAGCAGCGGGTTTACTATTAAAATAACACTGGCAAAACATTGGGCAGCTGCAGGCTTCAATAAGTGTTGCATTTAGCGCCCAATCTGTTTCCTGGGCTTTTGTCTGCTGAACCATAAACGCAGAAGCAACAAACAAAATTATTGCGAGAAAGTATTGCATTTTATGCATAGCGAACCTCCTTATTTATTTCTTAAAAAAACTTTGATTATATCAAATATCTGAAATATTATATTGCTACGCAAGTCCGTTAATCAGAATCTCTTTTTTAAGCATAAGATTTTATTGGTACTGTTGAAGTAATATTTATAAATATATTTAATCATAAGCAACTAGCCCTGAAATTTATGAACAACAAAAAATGGTCCTGATAAACATTACAATTCACTTCTTAGTAATACCAGATAATCCTGCAACTACAAAAGAACCTAATAAGAATCCCATTAGCTTGTGAAAATAAAAATAATAAAGCTGCCAGCCCGAAAAATCAAGCTTATACCTTTCATCCAAAGAGATAATAGGTAAAAGCATGTCTATACTAAATCCAATTTTATCCCAAATATTTGGAGCCGAAGAATTATCAACTGTACTGAGTACAAATACTCCGAGTACGGTTAAACAGAGCACCCATATTAATGATCGGAAATATCGTCCGCCAAAACCATAACCGATTGTCCATTTCAAAATGCTTAATCCAAACCATCTTAACCAAAGCTTTGATTGCTTTGCATCATCCTTTTCCCGGTTCTTGGCTGCATACAAAACGGCATTTGCTTTTTCAGGGTATCCCATCTTATTAAGAATTCCTGCAAGCTGATGGTAAGGCTGTGGAGAATAACTCTTATCTTTAGCCATCCAATCAACAAACCATCTTGAATCTCTCTCAGCTATCTGCTTGCTTAATGGTGCATCCTGCCCAAAGAGTCCGCCTAAACGTGAGTAAGTAAATCCATCAAGGTTCAATTCATCCGGCCAAGAGTCTTCACCAGCATCCATTATTGCTCCAACTTCTGTATTACGCAAATTCATAAAAGAGTTTGGTTTCCATTTTATCTTTTGACCTGCTGAACCAATATGTAATTCACCCCGGATATTGGTACCACCAAAATCAAGCTGGGAGATTTCAGTATCTGATATGTAAACACTGCCATTAACATTTGAAAGGATAAAACTAAAGTAACCTTCATATTTCTCTGCCCGGAGGAATATATTTTTTTCAATGGAGGATGATTCAATATAAAGTTCGCCGGAAACTTTAGCTCCTGTCATATCTAATTGACCGCCAATTTTTGCCCCAAGCATTGAGATGTTTTTAAATTCAGCATTATCTCGTAAAAATAGATGACTACCTAATATGAGTGAATCCATAATTAATGTTCCTTGGATTTTAGCATTACTCATATCAAGCTGACTACTAATTTCAGCACTCAATAAAGTGATTTCATTAATTGTAGCTCCTCGCAGAAATAAAGAACTCCCAATAATTATTTTACCCATATCAAGAGTATTGGAAACGTTGACTCCGCCCATATCAATCTGATCATTTATTCTGGCATTCCTTAGAGACACACTATTAAATTCTGCATTATCGCGAATGAACATGGAACTGCCAACCGAAACCGAATCCATATTGATTGAGCCTGTAACTTTGGTTCCGCTCAGATCAACATATCCCTGGATTTTGGCTCCAATAAGAATAACCTCCTTAAACTCTGATTTGTCGCGCATAACGAGTCCACTGCCAACCA
>JAUSIA010000026.1 GCA_030648225.1 Ignavibacteria bacterium
ATTGCGATATAACTAAATATCAAACTATCAGTAATCTCAGTTGAAGGTACTGTACACTGTGTTTTCTTTCAGGGGGCTGAATGCTTTACCACCGCCTTCATAAAATTTCCCAAAAAACTCAACATAATGGAGTCTGCACGAATGTACAAAAGCTCCCAATACATTGATTAGTATATTGAATATTGTTCCTCCGATAAACACAATTATCAGTACGATTATACCAACTACATTAAACCCCAATAATGTGCCCATGGTATTGATAACTGATGCAATGACACCAGTGGCAAGTCCAAGAGCTAGAAGCCTTGAATATGATAGAACGTCACTAAGAAATCCCACTGCATTATAAAGACTCAGAACTCCCGAGAAGAACTTCTTTAAAATACCTTTTTTACTTCTTCCCTGACTTAATACCAGAAGGATAGCACCTGTTATCGACATGTAGCTACCGATTTTCCCTATGTTGCCGCCGGCAATGAGTAAAATCAATCCTATAAGAAATATATACCAGAAACCGACATCAAATATCGCATTAATTATCTGTCCTTTTTTAATCAATATATATCCCTTTAAACCCATTCCAAGAAATAGTTGAAGCGTTCCAAAAATAAATGACCATAGAAGAAGGCGCATCGGATCGTCCAGGGGATTAAACCAGAGAGGAGGGATTGAATATTTACCTTGCGTGATTACCTGTATCAAATCTCCGAACCATCCACCAAAAAGGACTCCCCATATGAAAGTTGATATTGAACCGAGGAAAATGAGTTTAAAAAGTTTGTATACCATTCCGGATGGTTTGAATTTAAGAAGAACAAATCCGGTTGCAGCTGCCATTACAAGCCCATAACCTGCATCGCTGACCATAAGACCGAAAAAAATAAAGAAAAACGGAGCAATGAATATATTCGGGTCAAGTATACCTGACTTCGGAAGGCTATACATTTCTGTAATAACTTCAAAAGGCTGGACAAGAGAGTTGTTTCTGAATTCTATTGGGTAATTCTCATCTACTCCTGGAGTAGAAAATTCAACATAACAAATCCATTCACTTTTTAGAATATCAGTTACTTTTATTGTTTCTTCTGAAGGAATCCAGCCCTCCAGAAGGAAGGTCTTTTCGGTTCCCGTCATTTTAAAAGAAGTTTTTAATCTATCTTTTTCGATACAGAAATAATCATAAAGAGTTTCAAACTCATTTTTATAAATATATAACGATTCCAGATTATTTTTTATACGAAGCTTTTCAGACTCAACTGATAATAGCGCAGTTTTTGCAGCATCTATGATTTGTAGAGGAGTACCAGCACCTTCCTTGAATATAACTCTTTGAAATCCTTTATCCTTTAAAATAGTTAATACTTCATCTTCGCAGGATTTATGCACAACTCCGAAAATCTCAAGATTATTCTTATTCTCATTTATTATTTCAGTAATAGCACCATATCCGGAAGCAGAAATCTCACTGAGAGAAATATCATAATCTGTCTTTGAAGGAATGGTTCCAAAAATAAATAATGTATCCTTTGTCCCGGTTTGTTCGATTGGAATATCTGTTTTTATCCAGGGCGAAAAAACTGCGATATGGATGTTGTTTTTGTTCTCTTCAATTTTTAAAGCGTCAAGATCGTCTTCACACTTATCAACAAGTGATGAAAAGTTAAGCAGATCCTCTGCATTTGAAAGCACTTTCCGTAAAGTAGATTTATCAACAGGCCTTTTTTTTCTGAACAAAGGTTTTTTACCGGTATCAAAACTGGAAAGTCTACTTATTGCACTGCTAAGGCTTGAAAGTTTTTCTAAAACCCCGACAAGGTACTGCTCCTCAGTATCCAGATTCGAAAGGAATTTCTCATTAATTCCAGAATAATCCTCCTGTGAAGTAAGATCAGTGATTTCAACGACGCCTGACCTCATAAGAGACCTTATTATTGCCGGTTTATCCTTTATCAATCCGGCAATCGCTATTTTATTCATTTTAACTATTGCCATTCTACGGTAATATCCTTTCGAGTATGGTAAAAGATGCTTGTGAAATCTTTCCTTCTGCTGCAGTCATCAAAGCTTCAATTTCTTGTCTGGTCTTCCTGACAATCAACTCAAGTTCTGCTTTAGTCTCTATTTTTAGCTTTTCTGTTATCTGAAAAGATAAAGCTTTAGTTTCCTCTTCAGAGTTCTTCTTTTCGAGTTCTCCCAGTATATGCGCATCAGCTAATGCTTTTCGGGCAACCCTTGTAGCTGCTTCGATAATCTCTTCTGCTTCTTTTTCTACATCACTCAAGTATTCGAGTATTTCGACTGACAATTATACACCACCTGACTTAAAGTGTTTATTGTATACAATTTTTTATTAATTCTACTTACAGATAGTATAATATATTTTTTTTAAATCTTCTGTCAAGGTAAATAAATATCTTTTTTATGGGTATTTATATCTTTGTATTTAAAATATTTAAATATTTAATAATAACAATACCAGGAGGCAAAAATATGGATAAAATTAAGAAGATTTTAGAGTTTGCAATGAGGATGGAAAAGGATGCAATGGATTTTTATAGTTTCTATGTTGATAAGATTTCATCTCAGCATTTAAAAGGTATTTTTGAAGAATTGGTAAATATTGAAAGGATACATCATGAAACTTTGAAAAGGAAATATGAGGAGCTTTCATATGAAGAGCCACCCATTGCGTTATCTTGGGTTGTTGATGATACTTCTGCTGCTCGTGATCCGCACATACTTTCAGACAGTTCTGACCTTTTATCCTACAAGGAGGATGAATCTGAGCAAATTGACCTATCAATCATAAGGATGGCTTTTTTGATTGAAAATGATTTCTCGGAATTTTACAAACATGCAGTTTCTTCAATAGAAGATAGTGATGTAAGAAAACTTCTTATGCAATTATCGGATTGGGAAAATAAGCATAAAGAATATTTTCAACGTAAATATAATAATCTGCTTAAAAAGCATTGGGATGAGATTTACTCAATACTTTTCACATGAACATCAAATTTTTGAATTATTTTTAGAATTTTTGAAAATAATATTGCTTTTTATTCGATTTCTGGTTATTATACATTTATATGGAATATTCATTGCAGGCAATGTAGCTTGCAGCAGTTTATTGGTAGACAAGGACGTTAAACCAAAAGGTTTTGCGTCTTTTATTTTTATAGAAAGCAAATCGAAAGGGGATTATGAAATTATTATGAGTAAATTAGGAGAGATTTTTGGTTCAAATGTTTTTTCTGATTCAGTTATGAGAGAAAGGTTACCCAAAGCTACCTATAAAGGCCTTAAAAAAACAATTGATGAAGGTGCTAAACTCGAGCCTTCTGTAGCTGAGGTTGTAGCAAATGCAATGAAGGATTGGGCGATTGAAAAAGGTGCGACACATTTTACACACTGGTTCCAGCCAATGACCGGGATAACTGCAGAAAAGCATGATTCTTTTATTTCACCTACGCCTGATGGAAAGGTTATTATGGAGTTTTCTGGTAAAGAACTGATTAAAGGTGAACCAGATGCCTCTTCATTTCCTTCTGGTGGATTGCGAGCAACTTTTGAAGCCAGAGGATATACAGCCTGGGACTGCACATCACCTGCTTTTGTGAAGGATAACAGCCTATACATTCCTACAGCATTTTGTTCATATACAGGAGAGGCCCTTGACAAAAAGACTCCCCTTCTACGCTCAATGGAAGCATTGTCAAAGCAGGCCATAAGAGTTCTGAGGCTTTTTGGGAATGAAATATCAACCAGAGTATCACCCACTATGGGACCAGAGCAGGAGTATTTTCTGATTGATAAAGAATTGTTCATGAAACGCAAAGATCTTATTTTTACCGGAAGGACCCTTTTTGGTGCAAAGCCACCCAAAGGTCAGGAATTAGAAGATCATTATTTTGTAACACTAAAGCAAAGAATTTCTGACTTTATGCAAGATCTTGATATGGAATGCTGGAAACTTGGAGTCTCAGCAAAGACAAAACACAATGAAGTAGCTCCGGCGCAACATGAGCTTGCGCCGATTTTTACAACCTCAAATATTGCTACCGATCACAATCAGCTAACTATGGAACTCATGAAAAAACTTGCTTTAAAACATGGTCTTGCTTGTCTGCTTCATGAGAAACCATTCTCAGGTGTTAATGGCTCCGGCAAACATAATAATTGGTCTATGTCTACCAATGATGGCCAAAATCTTCTTGAGCCTGGCAATACCCCTCATGAAAATGCACAGTTTCTGGTATTTTTATGTGCAGTAATTAAAGCTGTTGACGATTACTCTGACCTCTTAAGGGCAGCAATAGCCAATCCCGGGAATGATCACAGATTAGGTGCCAATGAAGCTCCTCCGGCAATTGTTTCAGTATTTCTTGGCGATCATTTATCTGATATATTGGAACAAATAGAAGCTGGCGAAGCAAAATCATGTAAATCCGGCGAAACCATTAATATCGGTGTCGCATCTTTGCCTTCATTCCCAAAAGATACAACGGACAGAAACAGGACTTCTCCCTTTGCATTTACTGGTAATAAATTTGAATTCAGAATGGTTGG
>JAUSIA010000315.1 GCA_030648225.1 Ignavibacteria bacterium
TCTCAATGCAGGGCTTGAAGCAAATGATGAATTATTAAAGAAGGAATGGATAGAATATGATGGAGTAAGAGTAAGATTTTTTCATTATACCAGCCTTTTCCGTTATGCATTTTCCCTTTCTTTTAGCTTTTACCTTTTAAATATCATTAATGAATATGAAGTAATTCATATAACTGCTGTATGGAACTATCCTACCTTTATTGCTGCTCTTTTATGCTATGTAAAAAGAAAGAAGTTTATCCTTTCTCCAACAGGTGCTTTGAATGCCGAGGCAGTAGAGAGTGATAAATCAAATGTTAAGAAATTTTACTACAGGTTTATCTTAAGAAGGTTATTTAAAAATGCTGCTTATCATTTTACTTCAGAGCTTGATTATAAAAGGTTCCTCTCTTTCAATAGAAGCGAAGTAAAGCATTTTATAAATCCAAACGGTTTTGATATTAATGCTTATTCCGGAAGCAGTGAAATAAAAAATTTTAATCCCGGCAAAAGAAAATATATTTTGTTTTTAGGAAGGATAGACAGAATAAAAGGACTGGAGCTGCTCATTAAATCTTTTGCAGCTATAAGTAAAAAGTTTCCTGGTGTTGATTTGATGCTTGCAGGTCCCGACAGTGAGAATTACAAAAGTTATTTAAAGAAGGTCATTAATGATTTATCTCTTTCAGAAAGGATAAAATTTCCGGGAATGCTTAACTTCGATGAGAAATTATCTGCACTTAAGAATTGTGAATTCCTTGTTCTTCCTTCATACTCAGAGAACTTTGGTAATGTGGTGGTTGAAGCCATGTTATGCAGAAAGACTGTAATAGTTGGGAAAAACGTCGGGCTAAGTGAAGAAATATTATTGCATAATGGAGGTTTGGTTACAGAATATGACACTGAAAGTTTAAGTTATGCCCTGGAAAAGTTATTATCTGATATTGATTACAGAAATACACTGGCAGAGAATGGATATAATTATGGTATTAAAAATTTTAAAATAGATGAAGCAGCCCGGCAAATGTTAAATGAGTATTTGAAAATAAAACAATAATGTATTCGGTAGTAATACTAACTTATAACGAAGTGGTTAATATTGGTGAATGTTTAAATTCAATTAAACATTCAAATGATATTGTTATTCTGGATTCTTACAGTACCGATAATACGTTAACAATTGCAGATAAATATAGGGTTAGAGTTTACCGGAGAAAATTTGATAACTATGCGTCTCAAAGAAATTATGCTTTGAATGAGATTGAATATAAAAACAGGTGGCTACTAATGCTTGATGCCGACGAAAGACTCACAGAAGATTTTGAACAGGAACTTTTATCGGAATTAAATGGCATCAGCGGTAAGGTATCTTTAATAAGGTTTAGAAGAAAAGATTTCCTTTTGGGCAAGTGGTTAAAAAGAAGTTCAGGTTATCCGACATGGTTTGGTCGTATATTAAAAATTGGTTCGGTCAGAATTGAAAGAGAAATAAATGAGGAATATCATACTGAGGGTGATGTAAAATTTCTTAAGGAACATATTCTTCATTTCCCTTTTAATAAAGGGTTGGAGTACTGGATAGAAAGGCATAATAAGTATTCTTCTATGGAAGCCGGATATTTAACATCGAATCTTGCAGACACACGAATAAGCGTTATAAATCTTCTTTCTAAAGATCCGGTTATAAGACGTAGAATTTTAAAGCAAATATTCTACAAACTACCTTTCCGTTCGTCCCTGGTATTTTTGTACCTGTACATTTTCAGGCTCGGGTTTTTGGATGGTTATCCGGGGTATTTATTCTGCAGGTTAAGATCAATTTATGAATACATGATTGTAATTAAGATGAAGGAACACTTAAATAAGAATTGATTGTTATCCCCCGTAGGACAGAATAATATTCTGTCCCTGATATAAAATAGTTTGAATAAATAGCTCCGGTCTTTAGACCGGAGAAATATAAAAGATTAAAAATAAATGGTTTTAACCACCGATTAAAAAATGTTTATCTGTGGCTAAAGCCCAAAATATTTTTCATAAACCTTTTCTCTCCTCCGCCCTAAAGGGCGGAGCTAATCAAATAACTTATAACCTTAATACCTTTATATAAATGTACAATTATCTTTTCGAATTCAATCCCCGTAGGACAGAATAATATTCTGTCCCTGAAAATAAATTTGTTTTTTTATAATTGCAGCTATTACATGTTAATAGATCGTTTCAGGGAAAAGACGGGGCGGCCGGTTCTCCTCAATACATCATTCAATAAGAATGAGCCGATTGTAAACACTCCGCAGGAAGCGTTTGATTGTTATCTCCGCACTGAACTTGAAAATTTTGGTAAACTTTCAGTAAAATTTTTTATAAAAATTTCTAAATGCTAAAACTCTACTTCCTTCTTTTTATTTCATTCGTTCTTATTCTCTCTTTCAAATCCAATGATGGTTTTCCAACATCAATAAACCATGGAAATTTCTTCCCATACATTATTGATAAGCCGTTTACTGAAGATGGCTTTTATATGATGACTGTTGCATGGAATATAGCAGAAGGGAATGGAATAAAATATAATTTGAACCGTCCGACTACAGGCATACAGCCATTAGTTACTTTTATCCAGGCTGGTGTTGCTAAATTAGTTTTAATATTTGGCGGCGGTAAAATAGATTTTCTACGGGTAATGATAATTTTTTCTGCCCTTCTTCTTTTTCTTTTCAGTCTTGTTACCAGCAGTATAATTCAAAAACTTATTCCTTCTTTATATTCTCAAATCATCATCATCCTTTTTGTTCTCTTCAGCTTTGATCTTTTTGAATACTTCACTAACGGACTTGAAACAGGTTTTTATCTGCTTATGATAGCCGTTTGTATCAATTATTCTTTTCAATTTCTGAAGAACCCGAACTATAAATCAGCATTCATTTTTGGTTCACTTGCCGGAATAACAGCTTTAACAAGAGTAGATTTTTTACTCCCCTTGTTTGTCTATTTATTATGTCTTTTTATATCCGGAAGAATTAAGCTTAGTATATTTATTTTGATATTAACAATAGCTGTCCTATTCCTCCTCCCCTGGCTTATTTATGTTTACTCTGTTTCGGGATCAATTTATCCCAGTTCGGTTTCAAACCAGACTAATATTGTAGATTCTTTAACTTTTGGAGAAAGACTATCATACATCCGGGTATCTTTTTTGCAGCATTTAACTCCTTTTCTTTATACAAATAATTTATACATTTCCACTGCTGTAACAGTTTTAAATGGAATTATTTTCTATTACCTGATAAAGAGATTTAAATTCTTTGACACTTTTGATAAACCTTTATTTAAAAATTTACTTGTCTGGGGATTTTCATTTTTCCTTCTTGGATTAACTTATTTTGTTTATTCAAATGCACCGTATTTCTATATAAGATACTTAACTCCTTTTTATCTCTTTATATTCCTTATTGCAGTTTGCTGCCTGCTTTTCCTTTTAAATAAAATCCCGGGTTTATATAAAAAATTAATTCTCACTTCATTTGTTTTATTCTTTTTTGTCCAGTCTTATTATTACCAGTTTAATGGAAACCTTGCGAATCACTTAACTCTGAGAATATCATTTATAAAAAATAATTTTGATGATTCGGAAAGAATAGCTTTATTTCAAAGTGGAGTTACAGGTTTCTTTTTAGATAATGTGCTTAATCTTGATGGTAAAGTTGATCATATAGTACGGCAATATGCTTTAAACAAAAACTTTGAAGGTTTTCTGGATAGTATGAAAGTTAATGTTATTATTGAATGGAAAAATGATTTTAATGTTACGGTAGATGAGAAATATTTTTCAGAACACTGGAAGATGATTGAAGAAGATATAGGTGATGGAACAACAGCATGTTTTGTAAGGATTAAATAAGTAAACCTCACCTAAATTCCCGAATCAAGCCTGCCCCGACATTGTCGGGGTTCGGGACAGGATCTCTCCTTATTGAGGTTGTGTGAAAATAAAAATATTAATGGTAGCCGCCCCGCTATAGTCGGGCGAAAACAATTTAATTCCGCAACCTGAAGGTTGCGGCTACCGACCAACTGAGAGTTTTCACACAGGCTCTATTTAAGGAGAGGATTTTAATACTTTCCTTCTACTTTATAAGAGCCTGTCCCGAATTCAATTTCGGGAAGAAGGACTAAGCCTGCCTGCCGGAAGGCAGGGATGAGGTTAAGAAAGGAGAACATAACATCCTACCAACCAATATTTTTAATTGAAATAGAAACAAATGAATCCCACCATATCAATAATCACTGTAGTCAGGAACAACAAGGAATTTGTTGAGGATGCAATCAGGAGTGTGATCACACAATTATATCCCCAAATAGAGTATGTTGTAATTGACGGCGGCTCAACAGACAGTACACTTGATATAATAAAAAAATATGATAAAAAAATTTCTAAATGGATAAGCGAGCCGGACAGCGGAATCTATGATGCCTTGAATAAAGGAATAAAGCTTTCTACAGGTGATATAATTGGTTTTCTTCATTCAGATGATATATTTGCTGCCGATAATGTGATTGAAAAAATTGCAGGTAAATTTAATCTGGCAAATGTAGATGCTGTTTATTCTGACCTGGTTTATGTAAGCAGGAGGAAT
>JAUSIA010000325.1 GCA_030648225.1 Ignavibacteria bacterium
CTAAAGAAATATCAGAATAAAAACCAGCCATCCAATAAAAAGCACCTGATGAAGTAAAAGTTATTCCTGTAAAAGGCTTTAAGCTTAACCAGGTAAATGATGAGCGGTATTCGAACCTTCCCTCAAAAGCATTACGTTCTTTACGCAGAGCGTTAAAATAGGATACACCAAAGATGAACCTGTCTGTTGATTTATTTTTATTGGGATTCGTCTGAACTGAAGCCCAGGGATTAAAATGTACAGGCTCTTTCCCTTCAACGGGTTTTATAAATAGAAAAATTAAAAGGAATCCCAGCAGTGAATATTTCTTTTTAAAGGAACTTTCTGGTAACATACCATTATTAAATTTCTTACAATTTGGAATTATCAGCGATTAATTTAATGCAAACTTAAATTAAAATCTATTGTTGCAATCACGTTGTAAAATTTATTTAATATTAATTAAAGGAACTTAATCTGTTTCCTGTAAGTTTAACGAACTAAAATTTATTAACAAGATAATGGAGCTTAATTATCATGAATAAGCTGTCTTTATTTATTATAGTCTCTTTAGTGTTTTTGTGCAGCAGCAGGATTTTCAGCCAAAATGCAGATCAAAAATCAGTTGCTGTTACGGTTTATAATGTAAACCTTGGAGTTGTTAAAGATGTAAGATCAATTGATTTGAAATCCGGCAAATCCCAAATAGCAATAACAGATGTTGCCCAATTCATTGATCCAACAAGTGTTCATATAAAATTAAACGGGGAAGTGTTTGAACAGAATTACCAATATGATTTGGTAAGTCTAGATAAAATCCTGCAGAAATATATTGATAAAGATATCCAGCTTATTGGTGAGAATAATGAATTCATTGAAGGAAAGCTTCTCTCAGCTTTTGGCGGACAAATTGTTCTTGAAAAAAAAGAAGGTGGGCTTGTTATGCTTCCTAATCTTGCCAAGTACAGGATGTCTGTTGGAGAACTACCTGAAGGTTTAATAACAAAACCAACTCTTATCTGGACAGTTAATTCAAATTCTTCAGGCAAACAGGATGTTGAAGTGTCCTATCAAACATCAGGAATGAACTGGCATGCTGAGTATGTAGCAGTTTTAAATGAAAATGATACTGAACTTGATCTGAATTCCTGGGTTAGTGTAGAAAATACTTCCGGAACAACTTACAAAGATGCGAAACTTAAATTAGTGGCAGGCGATATTAACCTGGTTCAGGATATTTATATGCGTGATGGAAGACAGGAAATGTACGGTGTTGATAAATCCGTAAGTCAACTGCAGTTCCAGGAGAAAGAATTTTTTGAATATCATATTTATGATCTGCAGCGTCCGACTACACTCTCAAATAATGAAACAAAACAGATCTCTTTGTTTGAAGCTTCAGATGTTAAAGTTGTAAAGAAATATTTTTACAGAAGCGGCAGCTATGGCTTGTATTATGGAAACCCAGGCAGCCAGGGAAAAGTAAATGTTGTTGTTGAGTTTGAGAATAAGGAAGGAAATAACCTTGGCGTTCCTATGCCGAAAGGAAAAGTAAGAGTTTATAAGACAGATGATAATTCTCTTGAATTTATTGGCGAAGATTTGATTGACCACACACCAAGAAATGAGAAAGTGAAATTAAAAATTGGTGATGCTTTTGATATTGTAGTTGAAGAAACCCAGACTGAAAACAACAAGATAAGCGACAGGGTAAATGAACAGGCTTATGAGATAAAAATAAAGAACAGGAAGAAAGAAGATATTACAGTAGAAGTTGAAAGATATCTTGGGTTATACTGGGAAGTTCTTTCCTCATCTCATTCCTATGAAAAGAAGGATGCGCAGAATATTATTTTCAAAATACCTGTTGCTAAAGATGGGGAAACTGTGTTGAAATTTAAAGTAAGATATGTTTATTGATAATTTGGTTGAAGCAAAATATTTTTAAACACAAGTGAGGCTCACTTCCAAAGTGAGCCTCACTTTAATTATTGAAAAATTTTAATATGAATAATAATCTCCACCCATTGCGCTTAAAATTGCAGCACCAAAAGCTATGATGAAAATTATATACAGGACAATCATAACTAAGGATATTATCATCAATACTTTCTGAATAAAGAAAAAACTTCCCTGCCTTTCAAAAGCTCTTTCAAGCATATTCCCGTCACCAGATCCAAGGTAAGCTGTATACGCGTCTGCAGATTCTCTTACTCTTAATCCGCAAATAATTAAGGGAATGCCTATTACAGCTCCGATAATAGACAAGCAGTAAAGAGCTCCCATAATAATATAAAATACACCTACAAACCGCATATCACCTGTCATTTTATTTACAGTCATTTGCGCCATCGGTGTTATGGTAGATGTTCCGTTCATTGATCCTCCTCTGTTTTTTAATTAAGGTAAATTATTTGTCATTGCGAACGAGTCTTCAAGTGAAGCAATCTCAAACTGAATTTTTGAGAATTAATAATTAGATTGCTTCTCCCCGATGAATCGGGGATCGCAATGACTTCGCTTTAGTTTTCAAAAATATAATCCGTACCAAACTCCGTGAGGAGTTATCTTTACAGCAGGCAAGGGAAGCCTGATAATATTTAATTCATTCTTCAAAAATCTTATTAAGCTGCTCTCATCACCTAAAGGAAGTTTTCTTAAGTCATAATCAAGACCGATAAAAATTTCTCTTTCGCCGCCTTGGGGAGAATTCGCTATTCCTTTTGCAGAATGTCCTATAGCCAGCCCAAATGGCTTTAACCATTCAGGGTAATTTTTTTGAATATTTTCAGGCATATAATGATAAGCATTAACTCCCAGCCAGAAAGTCATTCCCTCATAATCATCAATTATACTTTTTGCACCATTGTTGTACTTGCGTTCCTTAAGCGCGTCCGATATATGGTAACTTATCTTCGGTTGAATTCCTCCAAGGGTTTCCGGGTAAATCTGCTGTAATGCAGAAAAACCGGCACCCACAGTATTTGCGATCAGATCTCCCCAGCTAAAACCCCACTGTTCAAAGAAACCATCTGCAATTTCTATCTGAAGCATCCATAGCCAGCCGCTTAAGCTTCCATAGAGGATTGAATTTTCACCGCTCATTCCTGCCCATCTGTATCCCTTTGAAAAAAGCCCAGAAGCAAAATAAGCATGAAGGAAGTGACCATATTTGTCCATCCATTTATATTTTTCAAAGTCATCTGAAAAATTAATTGAATGGAATTTTGTGGTTGGCCAGTCATACCATAACTCTTTTAAACGGGAATATCCTATTGCATCTATTGTAAGCACAACACTTGCCATCCCAATTAATTTGGCCTGGTCAAATTCAGATTTATACCGCCAGGTTGTTCCATCATTAAGCAAAATACCTGCAGGCAAACTGAAATCCTTTTCAGATATATTTAATAGAAGTGAGTTTAAATCATTATGGTTAGACATTAAAGCATATTTTAACTGATGCTTTTTTGTTTGTGTTTGTGCAGCTAAAGTATCGGAAGTTTTTTTATCAGGGTCGGAGAATTTAATTCCCCTGTCTTTTGCATAAATGATTGAGGTAATGAATGCAAAAGAGATTATAATTGTAAGGTATAATGCCCTTTTAGATTGTAGATTTATATTCATTTGTATAATCTTACTGGTAAATTATTTTATTATAAAGAGAATCGCAATCATTGAAGAAAAAAAATTCTTTCTTTAGTTATTTTCTATTTTTATGACTTTAAAAGAAAAACTCAATTACCATTATAAAGCCTTTGATAAATCTCAGATTTCTCCAGATCCTCTTCAGTTTCTTCATAAATATGAAAAAGAAAAAGATATTGAAGTGATGGGGTTCATAGCTTCCATATTTTCTTATGGAAATGTAACCCAGATTATTAACTCGCTTAATAAGTTTGTTCATTTATCAGATAACAAGCCTTATAACTTCATAAGTAATTATCGCAAATCAAAAGACAGTAGTTTAATCCACCGGTTCTATTCAGCTAAAGATGTTGATGGTCTTTTTATTCTTTTGAATAAAACATATTCCCATTATGGTTCTTTGAAAAATCTGTTTCTCAGGTTTTACAGTCAGGATTCAATTAATCTTAAAGAAGCTATTTCCGGTTTCTCAAATCATTTTATTAATAGTTATAAAAAGGTGAATCATAAGAAGGAGATCAGTTTAGGAATCAGGTTTATGTTTCCATTACCTGAACTGGGAAGTGCATGCAAAAGAATGAATTTATTTTTAAGGTGGATGGTAAGAAAGGACGAACTTGATTTTGGTTTATGGAAAGAAATACCTGCAAGAAAGCTTGTCATTCCTGTTGATACTCACGTTGCACGAATAAGCCGTAAATTAAAACTTACCAGAAGAAAAAATGTAAGCTGGAAAATGGCAGAAGAAATTACAGAGAAATTAAAAAAATTTGACCCCGTTGATCCTGTTAAATATGATTTTGCAATCTGCCATATTGGGATGAGAAAGATGGAGTTTTGATTTCGGATTTCGGA
>JAUSIA010000361.1 GCA_030648225.1 Ignavibacteria bacterium
CATAGACAATAATTAATAAAGTTATGGAATAATGATACTGTTATTTTCTTGAACCCCGATTGACATCGGGGCAGGCTTTACTCTTGCCTGTCCCGACTTTGGCGGGGAACTTGAACCCTGATTGTCGGTTAGAGTGAGTTCTTTATACCGGAAGCAACCTGATATGTGGTCGTTTACCATTCCAGTAGCCTGCATATGAGCATAAATTATTGTTGAACCAACAAAACTGAACCCTCTTATCTTTAAGTCTTTACTTATTGAATCAGATAATTCTGTTCTGGCAGGAAGTTCCTTTAGAGATTTTAATTTATTATTGATAGGTTCCCCCTTTGTAAAACCCCAGATATATTTATCAAATGTTCCAAATTCTTTCCTTACCTGGATGAAAGCCTTAGCATTTGAAACTGCAGATTCAATTTTTAATTTATTCCGGATAATCCCTTCATCTTTTAGTAAAGAATTAATTTTTCTTTTATCATACTTTGCAACTTTATTGAAATCAAAATTATCAAATGCCTTTCTGAAGTTTTTTCTTTTCCTTAAAACAGTAAGCCAGCTTAACCCTGCCTGGAATCCTTCGAGGATTAGAAACTCAAATAGCTTTCTGTCGTTATGAACCGGGAGCCCCCATTCCTTATCATGATATTTAATAAGAAGATTGTCTGTTGTGGGCCAGGCACATCTTTTTTTGATTTTGGAAGGCATCTATTTTAGAAATTAAAAATTAAGATAATCTTCGGGGATTGGTTTTCTGCCTGAGTAACCGGCTTCAATTTCATGATAAAATTTTATTTCGTCTTCATCACTTTTCCAGCAGAGCATTACTTCTTTGTTATCTATCACAGCGGGGAAATCAACAAGTCCGATGTTGAAGTTCCAGTCTTTATAAAAGCAGCCGATTTCCTCAAGCTCTGCCATAAAGCCATTTATATCTTCTGTCATTTTTTTAATACGCAGATCATACTTGATGTATTCATCATCAAGCTCTTCAGCAGTTAATCTCATTTCTCTGGAGGTATCGAGAATATCTTTGACTATTCTTCTTACAAGTGGAAGAGTACTTCTTGCTTCGGCGGGTGAAAAATACTTAGTTGCTGTTGTCATTTTATGTAATGATAATTATTAAACTTCTCCTTTACAAATTTATAATTTTAATTGCTTAAAAAAAGTTATTTCTATAAGTTGCTTATTAAAGTTCCGATCTTTAAAAAATGCAAAAAAAAATACTTATATATTTTTGATTATCAGCATTGACTTTATCAAAGTTTTTTTGAAGTTTCTACTTGCGATATTTAGAATTTAAGGTAAAAGAAATTTAAGAGGATATTTTATCGAAAAAATTTTACTCTGCATTAGTTTTCCATATATATATTTATTCTGGTTTAATATAAAAATCTTGCTATGCTAATAGTTCGTTTAGGGAAAAAAAATCTTTTAATGAACTTATTATTACCAGAAAAAAATAATATATAAAAATTCAAAGAAAGTAATGAAAGAAGCTTTATTATTTATTTCTATATTCGCACATTCTTATTTCAAGCGGATCTACTTTTTAATTAAAATGTGAAGGAGGTATTATGAGCAAAGCTGGTAAAAATAAATTTCTACATATTATCACTATCAGCATAACACTTTTTTTAGCTGGTTGCGTAGATACAAGTGTTGAAAATATACCCAATAGTTTTGATTTCCACAGTCAACTCAAAATTGTGAATCTGACTTCAGTTACAAATGCACAATCCATAAGCGTTTTTAATTCAGACGGAGTTGAAGTCGGTTTGTTCCCAATAGGGTTAGGGCAGGAATTTCCTGGTGAAGGGGTGCCATTTATGGATATTCTCTCTGGATCAAAAACCTTTGTAGTGCATTTTGCAGGCAGTCCTGACGAAACATTTAGGCTTTCCTTAGAATCAGAAAGAAGGATAAGATTATATATTTATAATACTGATTCAGTTACAACAGATATTCTTAAAAGTACTTTAAGATATACCTGGCAGGAAAAAAATTCCGAAAATGGAAAGGGTTTATTCTATCCCGATTCTGCATCAGTTGCATTTTTGAATGGTACTGTAGATGCAATTATTGCAACCGTAATAGCTCAAAGCACCGATATAGATACTACTATACACTTTGAAGAGGCTTTAGCTGTAGGAGGTTCAAGTAGTTTAATGCTTAAAGCTCCTGCAAATTACACGCTTTACTTCTTATCCGACGCTGATGATACCTTAAGCATCCTTACTCTCAATGCTAATGCTTTAAGCAGGTACACAACTGTATTATATGGTTCGCAAGGTTCTGGTACATTAACGAGTAAAGTATATACAGATGATTAATAAAGTTTAAAAATTTAGGAGAAAAAATATGTATAAAAATATATTTACTACTTTAACCATGCTGCTAATACTGTCTTCGGTAACTTTTGGCCAATCAGGGAAAATCAGCGGTAAAGTAATTGACCAGCAATCTCAGGAGCCATTAATTGGTGCCAATATATTAATTGTTGGAACTACTTATGGAGCAGCAACCGATGTAAATGGTAATTTTTCCATTCTACAAGTGCCCGTTGGCGAATATAACATTAAAGCTTCATACATAGGTTACCAGGGAGTAACTATACAGGGAATTAGGGTTACTTCTGGTCTCACAGTGGAAGTTAATTTCAATTTACCTTCCGAATCAATTGCAACAGAAGAAATAATAATTGTTGCAGTAAAACCCTTAATAGAGAAAAGCAGCACAAATGCTATTAGAATTATTACTGATCTTGAAAATATGCCTATAAGAAATCTAGACGATATTGTGGCGCTGCAGCCTGGGGTAGTAAGGCAAAATGACAAAACCTTTATTCGTGGAAGCAGGCCAGATGAAACAGGTTATGTTCTGGAAGGCGCTGATATAAAGAATATTGTTAATAGGGATGGCGGCTCTCTTGTAACTGTAATTGGTGCCGCAGTGCATGAACTTCTCGTGCAGGCTGGGGGTTATACAGCCGAATTCGGAAATGCTAATGCTGGAATTATTCAGCGGGACTTAAAGACAGGTTCAGACGAGTATCACTTTTCCATAAGAGCTGAAACAGATAACTTTGGAAACGCAAATTCACCAGATAAATTTCTTGGAACTTATTCTTATGGTTATTCTGACTATATCATCACAGCCAGCGGACCATTATTTTCAGATAAATTAAAACTTTTCTTATCTGGTGAGAATAGGTTTGTACGCGATTATAACCCACAATTTCTATCCGGCAACCCAACTGCATACTCCGATGGAGCTTTATTTGACACAACAAGGGTATATGATTCAGGTCGTTATGGTGGGGAACCTAATGATTCCCGGATTTTAACCTGGGATGGAGGCTCTGTTCCCGGGAGGATGCAGAATCGTTACAGCTTTACTGGCACTGCACTTTTAGATTTAAAACCTTTAATGGTTAAAGCATCTGGTGCTTTTACATGGCAGAAAACAAGAGCAAATGATCAGACTTTTAATTCTGTAAGCCCTTCTCAAGACATAGGCAATGTTCTGGATCTAGGTAATATATTTAATTTAGGAAGATTACCTATACAAGATAATAGTAATTTATTTTTAAACCTGAAAGGAACTTATTTTCTATCAGAAAAATCATTTTTAGAAGCAAATGTTAATTTTCTGGATAACCGCCTAAAGACTTATGACCCATATTTTGAAGATGATTTTCTTTCTTATAATGACAGCTTAAAGGCATCTGAGTTTGGCTGGACATATGCAGATTATACCAACCCTCCAGATGCATATGATTTTAATGAATTTCCTTTCTCAAGGCCTGGTGATCTTTTAACGAACTATACAAAAGATCAACGAAACTATTTAGGCGGCTCAATGGCTTTTACAAGCCAGTTTCAGAATCATGAATTAAAAGTAGGTGGTTCTTATCAAAGATGGACAATTAGACGATATGGTGTCACGGGCGCTACATCACTGCTTGAGTTAGTCAGGCAGAATCCGGATTTGTCAAGAAACCCTGATTCGTTAATCTTCCTTTTCCAGAATCAGGGATTTAGGCAATTTAATAATTATGGTTACGATATACTTGGCAATGAGATTGATGCGGGACCATTTGCACCAAAGCATCCTGTATTTGCATCCGGATATATACAAGATAAAGTAGAGATCAGTGACTTAATTATTAATGCCGGTATTCGATATGATTATATTGATATGGATAGCTGGGCATGGGCTAATCCCAAACTACCTACTACGGATGAAACAACGCATTTAACTTCTGACTTATTAAAGGGAAGCACATTCAGTTATGTTTCACCACGATTAGGTTTTTCATTTCCTGTTACAGATAGAACAGTTTTTCATCTGCAATATGGCAAATTTGTTCAGTCTCCGAGTCTGGATGTTGCATATAGAGGTATTTTCCAGGCAGCACAGCAAATAACAGCAACAAATTTATTTACAAATCCAATTGCATATAGTCTGGAACCAATCAGAACAACACAGTATGAAATTGGATTCACTCAACAATTTACAGATTTTGCAGCTTTTGACTTGACTGCTTTTTATAAAGATATCAAAGGTCAACTGCAATATGCCACAATAAAAACATTACCTGGAGCAGCAAAAAGCCAATATGCAGCTTTTATAAACCAGGATTTTTCTACAACTAAAGGTCTTGAATTCAGCTTGAGGATTAGAAGAGTAGAAAGAATAAGGGCAGAAATCAACTACACTTTTTCAGATTCAAAAGGAACAAACTCGTTTTCCAACAGCGGAATAGGATCTACGGAGATTAATAATAATGTCCCTACAGTACTACTCCCGCTTACCTATGATCAGGCCAATAGAGGTTCTATATTAATAGATTATAGATTTGGAGAGGATGACAGCGGGCCTATTCTACAGCAATTAGGTGTTGTTCTTCTGTTTACTTTTAACAGCGGGCATCCATATACACTTGCTCAGGGAATTGATGCTACCGGTCTGGGACAAACATCTGCTTACACAGGCGGTTTAATTCCCACACTTGATTCAAGAGGCAGGAGAACTACTGGTCCTGTAAATCAGTCAACAACTCCATGGTTCTATAATATAGACCTTCGGATTGATAAAACTGTTAACATATCTAACCTTGATGTTAATTTCTATGTTGCTGTTCAGAATCTCCTTAATACCAAGAATGTTATAAATGTTTATGACAGAACCGGCAATGGTTACGATGATGGATTTTTAGGTTCTCAAACTGCCGTAGCATATTCGGATAGATTTAATGATTTATACCGATCATTAAACCTTGAAAACAGGCAGGCTGCGTTATCTTTAATGGGTGTTGATATGTTCTCAGCCCCCAGGCAGTTACGCGCAGGCGTTTTGGTTAATTTTTAATAAGTAATAAAAAGAGTTTACCTAATGAAAAATAAAAAATTGCGGAGGCTATTTATATGAAAAAATTCTATTATATAAATATTATTTTAATTTTAACTTTCCTGTTAGTTAACCCTGACAATGTTTTTGCAGAGGGAAAAGATAAAGATGGCAATAAAAGTAAATTGAATAAAATTGCTGTGGATCCGGCTCGAAGTGTG
>JAUSIA010000373.1 GCA_030648225.1 Ignavibacteria bacterium
ATTCTCATCATCCACAGCAATGCCTTCAGGCTGTTCTACATTAATTTTATATTCTGTTATAAACTCTCCTTCAAGAGAAGATTTAATGATTTTTCTATCTTCATCGCTCAACAGCCATAGACAATCTTCTTTAAGTGAATATGAAATTCCGGATAAATCTTTTATGCTTTTTATTTTTTTTCTGCTTATCTCTTTTAAATTTTTATCTGTCTCTATTAAAAGCACCGGATCTTTTTCATTAACAAGATAAAAATGTTTATTAGAAGGATTATATGTTATACCTTCAAGACCGGAATTTTTACTGCCCTCTACCTGCAATGAAGATCGGAAAATTTCATTCCCATCGAAATCAATTATCACAATTTCTCTTGAAACCTCTTTTACAATTGCAAGAAGCGAATCATCAATAACAGTTATTCCTTCCAGATCAGCTTCTTTGATTTTAAAGCTGAATTCTTCTTTCCCTTCAAGATCAGTTTGATAAACAGTACTTTCCCGGTCGCTTACAATCCAAAGCTTACCATCAGCTAATTCTAAACCTGACGGTTCAGAAATTTTAAGAGGATATGTTTCGATAGGTTTTAATTTTTCCGGCTGCTCTTTAATTTTATCACAACCTGCTGGTACAAGCAGCAAGTAAGAAATGATAATGATTTTAGGAATAGAATGTATCATAATAGATTTAGTTTACTTTGAATTGGGTTTGGAATAATGGAATGATGGAGTATTGGAATTTATAAAAACTATATCCCATCATTCCCTGACTCCAATATTCCATCACTCTAATATACCTTTATTTAGCCACCATCTTCTTAAGCCTGTTCACTTCATCAACAAAAGTTTTATAACTCTCTGTTCTTCTCCGGCTTGCAGCCTGCACAAATAAATCCCACTTGGCAAAGCTCCAGCATCCCAAATGACTGTGTAAGTGCCAGCAGAATAGTTTTTAGAAATTAATGTTGTTATCTCTTCACCTAATAAGGTGTAAATTTTCATATTCACATTTACTGATTGTTGAAGTGTGAATGTAATGTTTGTTACTGAGTTGAAAGGATTGGGATAATTTTGCAGCAATCTGAATTCCGCTGGAAGTAATTCCGAATCCTGATATATTGTTGTTGGATCCTGCGATAACTTAATGGTCAAACAATCAAAATCTGAAAAGAAACCACTGCCACCAATACCTTCACCAGTTACATATACATTTAGAGATGAATCCACATATAAATCATAAGCATTATTTACAGACATAGTAGCATTAGGTGGTCGATACTTGTATTCCCAAATCTGATCACCATCGGGATTATATTTTAGTACAACATAATATGCGTGTGCCCCGTCGCCAGTTGTTGATGACATATAAATATCTCCGAATTGATCACGTACAAGCCTTGGCTGGTTTGTGGCAAAAGTGTGTAATGCAATATATTGAGCAGACCATATAAGATTCCCTTCACGATCATATTTAAGCAATGTGTCATCATAACCATTAGCTCTTGCTGCCACATAAACAAATCCTGATGGATCATTAATAATATCGTATCCTACATAACCAATACTTCCACCGGAAGGAAAACGCCTCTCCCAAAGTAAATCTCCATCAGGACTATACTTAATTGTAATACACTGCGCTCCCTCATTTATGCCATCACTCCATCCAGTTATATATACATTACCTGAGTCATCAACTGTGATTCCATATCCATCATCATATGGAGAATTTTGTGAAGGACCATTATAACGCCTTACCCAAAGCGTATCACCGGAATCGCCTGAATATTTTATTGTAGCAATATCCCAATCATTACTTATAACCTTGCTGCCACCTGTAACTATAATATTAGCCCTGTTGTCTATAACTATATCTTTTATAAGATCATCATTATTCGTAGGTCCATTATAAGTTTTTGCCCATATTTGATCTCCATCTGTATTATACTTTACTAATGCATAATTGAAATTGCTTTCTCCAGCAACATAAATATATCCGTATTGGTCGAATTCAATTCTATAACCTGCAGAAAATAGTCCAAACCGTCTAAACCAAATTTCATTTCCATCCTTATCATACTTTATTGTTCCCATCACTGATGTTCCAGTTAAATAAACATTCCCAGAATCATCTACAACAATATCTCTAGCAACATCAAATCCATTCTCTGAACCATTGAACTTTCTAACCCATACTGTATCTCCTAATGGTGTGTATTTGATGATAACATAATCAAAATAAGAAGTATCAGTTTCACTCCCACCTGTAATATATATATAGCCTGCATCATCCACAGCAATTGCTAATGCTCCATCAAGATTAGGTCCGTTGTACCTTGCTGCCCATTCAATATTAACTTGCGCAAATGAACAAGAAATCATTGTATAAAACATCAAACAAGTGTTTCTTAACAAAAACATAACTAACTCACCCTTTTAAAATGGAGAAGTTAGTCTAACAATTTTGGCAACTGAAGGAATAGCTGTTTGACCTGATAGACTTTGATTTTTTGCTCTAAGAACAAAGAGCATATATAAACCGGGAGGTGCAATATCTCCATCAGCAGGAGTAGTAACATTCCAAGTGTAACCACTATTAACTGGGCCTTGTGTAAAAGAAAGCCCTACAGAACGCTGATCTGTGTCTGTAGAGTGGGTCATTGAACCAAAACGAATCAATCGTATTGTTGCAATAGGTAAATTAGTAATTATTGAAAACTGACTTCCGTAAGAAATATTCGCTGGGCAAGATGTTATCAATGGTCGATCGCCTTCAAACATATAACCAGGATAATAAAGTTCAATGTTATGCTGCCAGTTAGTTATCCCGGGTGGATCAGTTGTTCCGCTTAACCATACTCTTCCATCAGGTAGAAGAACAGCAACAGAATGATATGACCTGAAAATGTTCATTGCTGGTAAAAGTGTCCATAAACCTGTGGCTGGGTCAAATGCTTCAGGTGTAAACACAGGATCCTCATGACGGTCTATTTTATTACCACCTATAATAAGTACTCTGTCATCAGGGAGAATTATAGCATTAGCATTATGGCGGGCAATGAACATATTTTGTACACTGCTCCAATTAGGTAATGAATCCGCAAGATTAATAATTTCAGCAGTATTATTTGCAGTATAACCACCGCAGGTTATCAAAACCTTAGCACTAGTTAAGCCGGGGAGAAGGGGAAGTAGTATAGAATTTCCTCCATGTCGATCTATAGTACGTGGCGAACCTATTGTCGTCCAATAGTTTTGATTTTGAGGAGGGAATGGATTAAATGCATATGCTTGAAACATTGGGATAGTATAGAATATCTTACCTTTATGAGATCCGTAAGGTATAACATGAGAACCAGGATAAACGTCCTCGAATGGCTGAGTCGCTTGCTGAGGATTTGCCATTTTGCTCCAACCAGTTAAAGGATTATAGATTTCAGGATCTTCATAAACTCTA